>JAPHSW010000228.1 GCA_026196615.1 Gammaproteobacteria bacterium
ATCAACCGCACAAGAAGGTCTTACGGCATGTGATAAAGCGTATAGGTTACCAGCATGAGGAATGATCTTCTCCTCCATGTACCGATTAGAAACTTGTAAATTTAGCAATTGAATGGAACTCAGAGTTTCCAGCGCAGCTAGTGCAATTTTATTCTTCTTCTCAAATGCAAACTTTGAAGCTTCCCAAGCGTTAAGTAATGAAAACTCAGCAGATGAATATACGCTTTCTAAATTATCTTCTTCTCTACACCATGCATACAAAATCCAAAGGCATAGATATAGCTGGCGGATGGCAGTTAAAATTTGTTTAGATTTTTGTCCTTTAGTGCTAGTAAGGAGAAAAGCCAATTGGCTAAAGTGTTTAAACGAAATGTCTGGTTCATCAATCATAGCTAATGACTTTCTTAGTAATCCTCGACAGTTTTCAGGTAACAACTCTTCTCGTAATAAATGCCGTTCTATAAGCGCTGCTAAGCGATCACCATTCCATTCAGAAAAATTCAATTCACTGGACTTATGTTTATCTAAAAAGCCACTTACATTAGCCCTAACTTCTTCTTTTACCTCACCTCCAAAACATAAACATATTTCGACAGATTCACCTTTGTATTCTACTGGTATTCTAGTTGGGATAAACACGTCAATTATTTCTTCGATAGACGGCCTGAGATCTTGAGGATTACCACTGCTCCAGTCTCTTCTATCTAAGTCACCAGACTTGACCGAAAACAAGTATACTTTACTTTCAGACTCTTCTGAAAGTTTGCCATAAGCCCCTACGTCAACACCGTATTGCCTGCTTCCAATACCAGGCTTTAGAAATACTTCTAACCCCATCTGAGACAGCAAGTCTGGTAATAAAGCATCAAGTTCGCCACGCTCTTTAAGAGATGCAAGGTATTGTCTAATAACTAATTTCATGAGTGACACCCCTCAGCCTTAAACTGCCAGAGCATATTCTCAAGGCCATGAGGATCTAAGTTATGCATTGAAGCAAACTCAAATGAATGGCTTAATTCTTGGAGCGGTACTTCTTGGCGGGTCTTCTCATCACCATGATGTATGTAATGAATGGATTTATTACCGTACAATAGGACTGATTCATTTTCGAAAAATAAAGAAGATAAAAAGGACTCACTTTTGGCTTGATTCATCGACTCATTCATAAGTTTGTTATGGTGCTTCCAGTATGTGTGCCGTTCTTGTTCACTTGGTCTAAGTTCACTAATATGTGATGCCGCTTTTAATGCTTCTTGATACTTACCAAACTGAGATAATACAACCTTTGCCACCCCTGAATGCCTGCTATTTTTAGAGTTTTCCAACTCTTCTAGGTGTTCGCGAATACTGCCAGGATAACTAATAAGTAAAGGATTAAAGATTAGCTGTTGAATGTCCTGCAACTCTTCATCTGGAGCATCGTCTATAAGCGACTCTATCAAGCTCATTGCCGTCTTAGGTTGTATGAAAAACCAACCACATGCTTTTCTAGCAAGAAATAAGTAAACACCACGTTCTTTATCAGTAAAGTAAGATTTATCAAAACTTAAGTTGATCCCTTTATCTGAATCTTTTAGTAATTCAGTGCAAAACTTTCCGAGCTTGACACTTTTAGACAGTAGCCACCTGGTTACCAGAGATGAGAGATATGTATCTCGATGTTGATGGAGTTCTCGGACAAAACTATCAAAATATTCAATTGAGAGTTTGTAATTACTTAGCGTAAAAAATCGCTCTAAAAAAGTAACGCAAGTTTTAAATTTTTTTCGTTTTACAAGTCGCTCTAAGGCGTAATCAATATTATCAATAGTGCCTATGTTCTCTGGCTTGGTGTAGCAACACATACCAAGCAAGTGAGACTCTATGTTTTCGGTAACTTTACCTTTTTCGTAAAACAAAATTTCTGATGCAGCGTGCACGTAACGCTCACCAAAATTCCCTTCCTGTTCATCTAAAAACTCTACAAAATGAGCCTCAAAATTAGGTGATTGAAGGACGATCGAAAAAAGCGCTCGCATAGATGTTGCTATAAACACGTCTGAATGACTGCTTTTAGAGGCATCTTTTATCGTTAGAATTGCATTCTCCAGCAATCCTTGATCGACATAATTTACTCGCCCCAAAGCGAAAGCTGCGCGCTGGGCCACAATTTCATTTTCGTGATTTACTAGTTCCAATGCTTTGGATACATAGAATGATTCGTTTATATAAACGCCAGATTCTATCGCTGTCGATAAATGATCAAACTGTTCGTCTATGTCAGTTAGTGCCATATCTAGTAGTTGTTTTGGCCGTTCAGTATTTTTCTCACAAAACTCTCGAAATGGCTTCATTAACATGTAGGCTGCCATGTCAGCCCCTGCATCAAGTGTTAACTTTTTAACACAATTTGCAACTTCTTTAATCGGAGCATTTATTTTCGGCAGCACCTCTTCGAATACATGTCGAAGAGAAGAAAAATTATGCTTTCCTGATGAACTTTCTAGGCCACTAAATAACTTAACTACGTCCAATATTTCTTCATTATGTAATTCGGCTAGCACGCTTGAAAGTAACCTGTCACCTTTGCGATCTCGGTAGTATTCTTCGCGGATAACATCAAAAAAACTGTCGTCCTTGTTCGCTTTAATTACTATTTCTTTTAGATCATCCACGATTAATTTCCTCGCACTTAAGCTATGCAAGTACCTTTACTGCTAACGCCCGCATTTTAGTTTATTTGGAGCGCAGCAGAAAACCAGTCCGACAACATGCGCTATTTATGTTTGTAGTACAAATATTGGAATTTCACCGTCCCAAAGCTCCCCGTTTCCCCACTCTAACTTTATATGTGCTTTAAAACGGCTATGTATTAATTCCGTGCTAGTGATGCGTACGCTTAAAAAACGTTTAATAAAATGCAAAGATGGTATTTTTTCTTGCTTGTTTCTACGCACCAAAGGGATCAGAGATAAACGAATAAGCTCTAGAAGTATCAGTTTACTAAATATTTCCAAATCGCTTTTGTACTCATTGTAATATTGTGTTGCTAGAGAGCCAAGTTCTTTCGCGTCATCTATTTCACCTTTAATCGTACTCATACAAATGGAGAGCATTTGCCAAGCATTATCTATCCCTTGCACCCTTTCTAGAGCACCATTAAGGATTGAAAGATCCCCAGTATCATCAACTCTCAAATCCATACCTAAATCATGAGGGTTGGTTGGGGCTGGTTTCTTATCTACATTAATGAAAAGAATATACTTACCTTCAGATGATACTTCAATTTTTATATCTAAGATTTTTCTAGCGTCTCCTTGTGACTCAATAACAACGTATTTCACAGTTTCACATAATGAACTAAATTCAAGAACATAATGATTAAGAGAATCTGCACTCCCTATTAATGGTGCAACTAGCTCAAAACTCCATTCTTGAGAATGAATAGTATTCCAATGTGCGAAGTAAATAATCCCATTACCCAGCTGAACAAGAGTTGTATCTTTATTAGATGTTTCTTGGGTAGGTAACCTAAGGCTATATGAGGCTCTTTTTTCTGCCTGTGATTTCCAGTCGTGCAATGTGCTTGCTGAATATTCTGTGTAGTCGGCGTCAATCAAATTCCCATGATTTCTACACATCCAAATTCCATTAGAAATGTGCTTCCTTTCTTTAGGAGTCATTTCTGGATTGTATCGAGGACCACCAGAAGCAGCAGCATGGATATGTGCCGCAATACCATTATTAATCTTTTTGCTTGGATCATCAGAGTTTGGGCCAACGGTATTTCTATAGCATCCTGGGAATGAACATTTCCAGCTAACTCGCTCGGCCATTATCCGCTTATCATTTGGGGTAAAATCATCTCGATTATTACTACTCATATATCTCCGATCATGATGAAACATAATGTTATCTGATCAAATCCATAACTTGGTTATGCCTATGTTGTTCTTTATGCAACCAAACTAGAAGATATTAACCCAAGAATAATAGCCCATAAAGATGAAAGTATAATTGCAATGATAGGATGAAGCTTTACCCAGTCAGCAATTTGATAAAAAAGTAATTTATAGATATCACTCAATTCATTCTTTGCTTTATCAATTGTTGTATTTGAAACTTTATCATGTATTGATCTTTTACAACATTCACTACAAATAGTGGGACTATCACAAGAAAAAACAATATCTTCTTTCGAACCGCACATGTCAAAAATACAACCATGAGTTTCATCATGTGTAAAATTCCTGTTCATTTACTGATTATGCATTTTTTTACCCTATTTAGAAGAGTGAGAATGTCTTTTGAAAATCACTCTTCATCAATTTTTTTACCTACAAGCTCAGGTTTTTTCCCATTTAAATAAGCTTCCTTAATGGCAAAATCAAAATCAAAATCCTCTAAAAAATTAAGCATTTCTTCCATATCTGTGCCTTTTGTTGCTTCCCATAGCTCACTTGACTTGTCATGAAACTCTTTATCTCTATGGGCGAATAATTTATGTCTCAAAGGTTTATAGAATTCGTTGTAAATCGTTCGGTATTTGTGTGTTTTAGGCCTGAGCCTTTGAAAATCATCTTCTGTAGACTCATGCACATTTTCCATGTGCGAATTAATCCATTCATTTGCATTGTGGCTTTTTAATTTTCGTTCTTTCAAGCTTTCTTTTGAAAAGAGATGTATTTCACTAATGCAACTCTTTATTAAGTCATCTATGGATACTGAATCTCCATCAGTATCAAATATTCTACCCAATGCCATTATTAGACTTAGCATCATTGAATGACGAATTACAATCCAGCTAATTGGTGTAATATTAAATGCCTTCAAAAGTTGATCATCTTTAGCAGGTTCATTTTGCAAATTTTTCCAGATTACATAGCAAGCAGTTGCTTGATAAACCTCATTAGTAAAGTGATTATGATATTCAGAATACATACTTAATTTTTCTTAGTGCATAACGTCCAATTACCTGTATATTTGGTTGTGGTTTTGCTTTTTTTAACCACGACCAGATTTTACGGAGCAATTGTTTGTTAGGTATTTTATTAAATTTTATTTAGGTCAACAGGAAGTCCTGCATCTCGCAATTCTCTTGCTACTAATAACTCCCATGCAGCCCTGTCATCATGCGGAATAAATACTATTCCTTGATAATCAGAAGGTAACTCAACACTATCTTGATAAATTGCACTAACTTTATTTCTGCCAAGTTTACCGACAAAATAACCAAGTTCAAATATTACATTTTGTCTAGCTCTCAACATTTGATTATCTTTGCTTTCTGAAACTTTACCGCCAACATCATCACCAGTTAGTAGCACAAGTGCATATGCAACATTTGAATGATCAGAAAACTTCTCTATTATTGTTCTTCCTAAGTTTGGTTGTTCATGTAATATTACTGCCTCTAAACCAAGTCTTTCAACCAGCCGAGCAACATTTGCTTTTAATGCCTCATCATGGCCATGGACAACAAATACTTTAGTAATTCCATTGGAAGTTGGCTCATATTTTTCTTCTGTACTCAATAATACAGGAAGAATTTTTTTAGCTCTTAATAAAATACCCAGTATTCTTTGAACCCCTTTTTTATCAACAGGTCTTAATCCTCTCCCCGATTGAGTTGATTCAAATGAAGGCAATGCCATACTCACATCTTCGGATAAACCAGAGTCAGGTAGGTTTTCTTTTAACCAATCTCTAACATTAGCACTCCATTTCTTTGCCTTTTTTATGCCGCTTCTATTAGTAATTATTAGCTCTTCGCCCTCTGATACCAAATTGTCAAACTGTTCTTTTACTTCTGACATAAAAAATTCTCTGTTTATTTTTCGTCAACAGTTAAATCAAAAGAAACTTGATGTTCAGAAAAACAAGCTTCCGTATTTTTCTTTCCTATAATATCAGATGTTATTGATTTTAAAGGATAAACAAAATATAGCACATTAAAAAATAAGAATCAGTGTTTTTTTTGATTGACTGAAATTATTATGCCTGATTTCTGGAAGTGGAATTAAGAACTGAGTAGAACCGTCAACTATATGAGGTCAAAATGTATTGGATAAAATGACTGTTCCCATCCAAAAGGTGTCACTTTCAGGCACCATAAATAATATAAAACATGACTGTTATTTGTACATGGACTATTTTTATAGACTCTAAAACCTGTATGTTCTCAGGTCTAGAATGGCCGCTTTTTCAAAGACTTCGTTAGCCAGAAAAATTTCATGACCTGCGGGTTTGGGACGGAAGCGGCCATACTATGGTATCAATAAGTGGACAACTTATGGTTGCATGACTACTTAGTGTGTATGGCTGATTTCTAACTTATTGAAATACTGTTTATTTATTTTTCTGTGACACTATATGGATTTAATTTGACGATAATATGTTGTTAGAATGACAGAGTTTTAGACTTTTTTAGTTATCACGTATTTCTTGTTTCTTCTTCTAGGGCTACTGTGAGAGAGGTTACTTTCTGAGCAAAAATTAGATATTTTAGTGGGGTGTTGGACAGGCATTAAAAAGGGCACGATTTTATTCGTACCCTTGGTGTTTTTGTTTAAAACATGCTAGGCGACATTTGATCCACTTTTGCCAACTTGCCTAAAAACTCTCTCCATCACACTAAAGCAATTCCGATAGTTTCCATTTACATCTGATTGAAACCCATCACATCATGAAAATTCTTGATTTCTCCTGATATACATACCATACTGAAACAGTAGGATATTAATTTCATAGCGATTTTTAAATAATAAACAGGTTGTTTAATATGAAAGAATGCTACGAGTATTTTAATTGTGAATCAGTGGATTGTAGTAAATATAATAATCCTGGTGAAAACTGTTGGGATGTAGAACGTGATTGGTGCCATGCACACAGCCCCGCAGTAATATTTTTACGAGAAGAGGTAGAAAATAAAAAAGAAGCCTGTAAGCTGTGTTTTTACTATAAAGAACAAACTGAAGCCCAATACATGTTAAGATTATTGACAGAAAAATCAAAAAAGTGACTTCAGATTCAAGGCCATTCCGGATAGATTAATAACAAAACTGTAAAAAAGGGTACAAATTAAAATCATACCCTTAGTGGTCATGGTTTTAAATATCTCTTACTATTAGACCTCTTATCTCTTGTTGAAAATAAAAAATATTTTAATATTTTTACCCTTCAGGTATGTTAATAATAATGGTCTCGTTTAGAACTAACTAGCCATTTTTTCCAGTTCCGTTCAAACCCAGTTAACCCACCAGGATAATGCTTATTGATATACTGAATATCTGAAAATGGCTTGCAGTAATTGTACGCCAGATGATCAAGCATATACTTTAGAAACTGTTTATCATTCTTAGAGGACATCATAAAATAAACAAGTGACCAACCTAGTGAATAATGTTTATTTTTATTTGATTCTGAATACCATTGTTTATTTGTCATATTAAAATAAGTTGTCAGACTAGGTAAACCATTTTTAGCCAGTGAATCTAAACGAGTCTCATCTAGTGCAATAATTCTTGTCATTGAGTTTTTAAATGAAAGTTCTTCAAAATATTCAGCTAAGCCTTCATTTAACCATGTTGGTATCTGACCAAAGGCACCGTTTACTATGGCGTGTGTTGCTTCATGACGTGTGACTTCATACATTCTTTGGTCATTTCTTCCTGTATAAACAGATGCTTCATTAATTTTAGATATATAAAATCCACCAGCAGTCCCCATATTTGGAGCCACTTTTATCTTATAAGTATTAAAAGTATTTTTATCGTCAAATAATTTTAAATTAAAAGTGATTGGGTTAAGTTGAGAAACTCCTACATTATTGTTTAATATCTTGTAAATTTGATTTACATCCCTTTTCATTCTGTCAGAAGCAAAGGCTGGTAGCTTTGAATAACGACTATCCAAATTCAAAGAAAAAAAGCTGTCTGATTTATAATTAAGAATTTTTAAATTATGATAAATTTCATTTTTAGGAAATTTATCCGTCATGTGCATCTGTCCATCAGAATCTTTCCACTTATAGATTTTTATTTTGTTATTTCTTTGTGTGATTCTTGCGTTACATGAATATAAGTTTTCATACTTATTGGATGATGAATAAATTTTAACTTTAGGAGCTGTGTACTGCTGGATAGGATTATTTTGTTTGGGAAAACTGTTAATTTTTTTCTGTTGCTCCTCTTGTTCTGGCAGAGAAAAATTTCCAAGAATCTGAAAATTTGTCTCTTGAAATATTGAAAAATCAACATTTCCCCGTAGTAACTGCTGAACAAACGAATTGATTTGTATTCTTTGAGAATCAGTTGATGCATACCAAGCAATAATGATTGAACTTAAAAAGAGTGATATTACAAAAATAAATTTAAAGAAAAAGCTTCGGATTTTTGTTGATATAGATATATTTTCTTCTTCGAAATCATCTGATGATGTATCAATTTCATCCAATCTATCATTAAATTTATAATTTTTTTTATGATTCATAGAAGCTATTTTTAGAGTAAAAAATGAATTAAAGCAAGGATAGAAGCAATTTTTTTACCTTCTATATAGTTTATAAATGTGCATATTTCACAAAATCAAAGTTATTTCACCACAGAATAATAGAACTATACACCTTATAGTATTAACCATACAGCAAGTAATATTTACTGTTTAACTGACATGAATATTGACTGCTTGTTTTGGTGTTAATAAGGAATGTATCATGAATAGCTCGATTAAAAATGAACAACTGGTTTCAGTCCTATACCGTCTAGCAATAATATTGCCGATGCTATTAGTACTGATTTTAATTACTGTATCTGGCTTATATTTCCTGTTATTTGGTTAGCAATTATCCTTAACTTCTGAACCATAAAAAAAAGGGAAGCAAACGCTTCCCTTATCGAATGGTTTTTATATCTATTTTTTATTGTAAGTGATACTCCCCAACGGTTTCATTGTAGATAAATACTTCACGGCCTTTCGTTCTTCCTGCTGCTGTAGGGTTGCTATCCATATATTGATTGACATCATCCGTACTAGCTATATCTTGTTGAAAATCAGCTGGGTTAACATACTGTTCAAATTCTGTACTCCAAACAGCCTTACTATTAGCATCATCACTATAACTCAAAATGCCTTCCTGTGTGCTTGTTTGAAGGTCAACTTGGCTATAGATATTGGATGACTCTTCATAAATTAGATTTGATAAAGAATTGTCAGCCTGTACTGTACCAGTGATTGCTACGGAAGCGAATAAAGCAGAAGTTAATAATATTTTTAAAGTTTTCATGATTATATTCCTTTTGTTTAGTTTCTTAATGTTTTTATTAAGTATGGGTAAAGTTTAAAGGAAATATATTTTTAATCTGTTCGTATTGATACGTGAATAATTTCGGATTATACGTAATGATGAGTCTTTAGAAGAATTAAGTTTATGCTAGTTGAGTACATGACATAGAAATATTAATACTTGAATATCTACTATTTCATTACACAAGGTGTCTAATGGCATTTGTTTGACTTATGTGGACTTACAAATCGGATTGGTATAATAAATAGTCTCAGTGGTGTTTATTAGGCCACATTCTATCTCAATAATTGTACTTCAGATATGATCATATTATTCTTGATAGAAGGTTGTTACTTATTTTCTATTGAAAGTAATACTGCATCCCAAAACTTAATTCTTGCCTCAATTGCAGTTATTGCTGCTTCTTCAGCTTCAGTCATTTTTTGTTTATCTCCTTCACACAGAAGTTCGAGCATTTTAAGTGACATTGGGCCGTGGTGATCAAAATCAAGTTCAATATGACGTTCTAAATAATAATGAAATACTTTTGCTTGTTCTTTAGAGATATCCATTTTTTTTAGTAGAGCACGGAACATTTCTGGAATAATATGCTCTCTTCCAAGTGCAAATGCTGCGGCAATAACATGAGGCTTATCGCAATTGATAAATTCAAATGTTGTTCTCATAAAATCTCTTGCAGCTTCTGGAATATCAGAAGTATTTATTGCTGATTTTACAGAATCTGAACTTACTATTTCTATAAAGTTTTTAATTGATCCAGTACTCCCTTTTTTTACTTCCTCCATTGCATCTAGATATAATTCAAAATGACTTGTGTATGTAATGGTTCCATCATTTAAAGGTAAACCTACATCTGACTCTTCTTCTAAAACAATATCATTTATAAAATGTCTTACACTGGAATCTCCTACAGGAAGCCAGGGTGATTTAGCAGGAGCAAGTTCATTTTGCAGGTATTTCACAAGAGACATAAAGTCCCATACTGAATAAATATGATGTTGCATGAAGATTGTTAATTCTTCAATATTTGATACAGCAGCATATATGGGATGAGATGATAACGCTTTTCTTAAGGGTGTTATTTTATCAAGTGGAAGCATTGAGACAATCCTGAGTGTGTTTAGTAAATAACAATATTGAAACAAATTGTTATTGTTTGTCATAAATTCAAGTGTTATTTAAGAAATTAGTAAAACTAATAAGCACAAAATTTATAATGAAATTTGAATAAAAATGATGAAAACAAGACGTTTCATTTTCAAGTATACTTTTTGAATGCTAAAAATATGAATGGGAGGACAAATATGATGGGTTAGCTAATTCAAAGTGTTAGTATTCTTTATTTTTTTAAATTTTATGTCCTTGATAGAACTAATAATTTATATTAATTTTCTTTATTAATCACTTCTGTGGAGATAATTAAAAAACTATTGTCTTTTTGTATCATTGAGCTTGCTTTTATATGGTGTTTTATTGTGCATATTAAGATAAAAAAAGGGAAGCAAATGCTTCCCTTCTCAAATGATTTTTTTATTTATTCTTTATTGTAAGTGATACTCACCAGCTGTTTCATTATAGATGAATGTTTCACGTCCCTTCATTTTTCCTGCTGCTGTAGGGTTGCTATCCATGTATTGATTAACATTATCTATACTGACCACATCTTGTATAAAATCTGATGGGTCAACATGCTGTTCGTATTCAGTACTCCAAACAGAGTTCTTGTTTGCATTGTCGCCATAGCTTAATATTTCTACTTGTGTGCTTGTTTGAAGACTTGGTGTATTGAACATATTGTGTGAGTCTTCATAAGTCAGGCCTGATAAAGGATTGTCAGCCTGAACAGTACCAGTGATTGCAACTGAAGCGAATAAAGCAGAAGTTAATAGTGTTTTTAAAGTTTTCATGATTATTTACCCTATGTTTGATTGTCTTAATGTTTTTTTATTAAGTATGGGTAAAGTTTAAAGGAATTATTTTTTTAAATCTGTTCGTAATAGTACGTGAAGAACTTCGGATTATACGTAATACGTTTAGTTTTTATCTATCATTTATTTATGACTAAATAATGATTAGGTACATTAACCAGAATAATTAAAAGGGTATTATTGTAAAACACAATGATCATGGAAAAAGAATATAGCTCTAGTAATTCCCACACATAAAATAGTGCTAAGGCATTAGACTAATCATAGTGCTAGTCATAATATTGGACAATAACTCTTAACCAATTATAATTAATAATATCTCTTATATATGTGTTTTTTAAATATAAACACAGGGAAAAATATTATATGAATCAATCAGCACCAGTTATGCAAGCAAGTAAAAATATCACATGGATTTTAGTCGGCTTATCAATAGCTATAGGATTTTTTGGTGTTGCCCTGTTTACTGAATTAGGTCAGCTATTAAATATGCCCAGTGCCTGGCTTTATGTGATACATCCTAATCTCAGTTGGATAAGTCTATTATTGTTTATTGCTGCCTTTTATGTGCTTTATCAACATATCCGCAACAAGTTCATGACCCGGCGTTTAATTATTACCTATGAATAGGTATTAAGTAAGCTAATAATTCAAGGTTGATCAAAATCAAGGATAAGAATGAACTATGTAATACAATCTTAGTCAAATCAGGTAATTGCTTGATATAGACACTCGTTCTGTGTATATTTTATGTACATCACTAATGCGGTTGAAGTTTTTTAGTATGCTGAATAAAATTATATTTTTATTATTATTTGTCTTTTTTACCCAGACGGTGCTGGCAGGTATTGACTTGCATGCTGGAGAGAAAAACAATACAGCGGATGTTTCCGAGCATTTTATTGATAAGCACAGTATTGTCCATTGTGATACTGATAAACATCAGGACGAAGAGTTTCATCAACATAGCTGCCATGGACATTCAACGTCTTTTACTTTCACCAATTTTTCTATACCGGGTTTAAATTTCACTCGTTTTTCTTCAACTTTCCCCCATGTGCTCTCTGAGAATTCAATTATATTAAATACTGATCACAGACCTCCGATCGCTTCATAACACAGCTTTAATTATTGATATCTGCTGTTTCCAAAAATTCTTTTTATTATTTTTTTGAGTGTTACTAAGTAGCATTGATTTCTATTGCTCGTGTATTTTAATACGACTTTGAAATCTTAATAATAAAGAATACTATTTCCATTTTTATGATTTAAAAATCAGCAGATAACACTTTTTTTGAATTTAAAAATCAAGAGAGAATACTGTTATGAAAAAGATTAACTCGTCTGCTGTTTTTGCAGCTCTATTTTTTACTCCATTGATCTCATTACAAGCTGTTCAAGCTGAAATGTTATACCCCGTCGAAATCAAGCATCAGCCGACTCAGGTTAAAATTTCGAATGTTGATGTAAAAAAAGAAAATCAAGTGATTGTAGCGAAGGGGATTATCAGTCGTCGAAACTATAATTCTTATGTTCAACCTGGTCATATCGATATACAAATTATGGATGAAAATGATGAGGTTTTTTTACAGGAAACAATTAAAGTTTCGGGATTAAACCTTCGTCATAATCGTTATGGGCGTCAGTTTCGTATTGCGTTTTTAAATGAACTACCCAAAGGAAGTTTTTTTAAATTGAACTGGCATCAAAGCGTGTCTGCTCATTAACCCCATCATCAAAATATAATTTGGATTTCTGGGAATATGAAAAAAATTATTCCCAGATTCTTTTTATTCAGGACTTTTATGAAGACTCAATTACATAATCTCTTTATAGCAAGAGTATTAAAAATTACTATGGCCAGTATCTTGCTCCTGTCGTTGTCTCAATGGGGTATCGCCAAAGATGCGCCAATCAAGCTTATTGAGCAACCTCAACCCTCCAGCAATAATCAATGGGCACGATGGGTTTTATTTCAGGTAGAAAATCTTCCCTCATTACAGGCAATAAATAAAGGTTCTTTGATTGCAAGTGAGAAACGAAATGCCATGCAGCAGCCACTATTCAATCCAGAGTTAGGTGCTTTTTATACGGATAAGGATGATGAAGAATATGGTGTGATCGTATCGCAAAAAATTGACTGGTATAACAAACGTTCTGCTACCTCTCAGTTAGGCCAAGTAGACTATGAATTAGTTGAAATAAATAATGTAATACAGACTGAAAAAAAATTATCAGATGCTTTGCTTGCATATATAGAATATTCAATGGCTAAACAATTATTAGATATTGCCAAAAATCAGGAAGTATTACTGACACAACTATTGAATGATTTAAAAAAGCGTGAAGCAGTAGGTGATGTGGGACATATTGATGCTGAAATGGCGTATCTTTCTTTAGCACAAAACTTACAACAAATTAGCCTTATTGAACTTCGCTATCGTAATGCGTCAGCCAATCTAAATAAAACACTGAACAGTTATTCTATTCCTGTTCAACCTGATGCCTCAATATGGGTGAACACGATAGATAAAAATAAAATTGCAGCCTATCTTGAGAAAGGATTAACGGTTGAATACGCTAAAAAACAATTAGAGCAATCGATTTCACAATCTAAAATAGCCCAACTGAATAAAAAAATAAATCCTACCATTGGATTGGGTGCTGGTCGTGATGGCAATGAAAACACCCTATTATTTGAAATATCAGTTCCTCTAAATGTTAGAAATAATTTTTCATCAGAATATCGTTCAGCACTAGAGAAAGTGAATCAGACTGAATTAGAAATGAGGGAGCAGCAGCGTCTACTAGAAAATGAAATTCAACTTGCTTTAAACAATTATGAGCAACTTAAATCTCGCGTATTAAGTTGGAAAAAATTAACAGGTAAACGCCTTAAAAAAAGTCAGAAATTACTGGATAGACAATGGCGTAGTGGTGATATTACTACATCAGATTATCTTTTTTCTATGAGACAAAGAACAGATACTTTGATTGCTAATATTGAGTTGACAGGTGAAATGAAAAAAAGCTGGATCGAATGGTTGTTGGCAAGTAGTCAGGTTCAATCATGGTTAAGTACCTTCTAGTAAATACTTATCAATTTGAACTAATTAAATCATGGGCAAAAAAAGAATTAATTGAGATAACTTATGTTAAATAAACTAAAAAACAAACAATTTCTTTCGTCTAAAAAAGTACTATTTATTTGTGCTTTTATCTCTTTATCATTTTCTCCATTAACATTGTCAGAAACACATCGTCATGATGAAAATATGGAACAAAAAAAACATGAGGATCATAAAGATGATGAACATGACGATCATAAGGATGATGAACATGACGATCATAAGGATGATGAACATGACGATCATAAGGATGATGAACATGACGATCAT
>JAPHSW010000073.1 GCA_026196615.1 Gammaproteobacteria bacterium
CAAAGAATTATCTTTTCCAATGAAAATTAAATTCACTATGAACTATTTTTTAAAATAACCCTAAAATATGTACTATTTACTAAGGAAAGCTTTATTTCCTTATGAATATTAGCTATTGTTAAAGGTGATATTCAACTTGGGAAACCTAAGAGAGAGTTGATATCATTTTTGGTATAGAAGGTGAGGAACAACAATGGCTAAAAAAGACTCCAAAAGTAAAACTGGCAAAGTAAAAAAAATCAAAAATTCAATCTACGAAAAAGAACTTTTAAGACTTCAAAATGAATTGGTTAAACTCCAGGAATGGGTGAAACGAGAAGGTTTAAAAGTCGTTGTTGTTTTTGAAGGTCGCGATGCTGCAGGTAAGGGTGGTGTTATTAAACGAATGACACAACACCTGAGCCCGCGTATTTGTCGAGTGGCGGCTCTACCTTCACCGACAGAAAGAGAAACACAACAATGGTATTTTCAACGCTATGTTTCTCACTTGCCTGCAGCTGGAGAAATCGTTTTGTTTGATCGCAGCTGGTATAACCGTGCGGGTGTAGAACGAGTTATGGGTTTCTGTACTGATGATGAATATCGTGAGTTTTTACGTTCTTGCCCAGAATTTGAGCGTATGTTGGTTCGCTCTGGCACCATCCTCATTAAATACTGGTTTTCTGTATCCGATGAAGAGCAGGATAAACGATTCCATAGTCGCTTAGTTGAACCATTAAAACGTTGGAAATTAAGTCCAATGGATCTGGAATCTCGTTCTCGCTGGGCTGAATATTCCCGAGCAAAAGATGAAATGTTTGCCCATACAGACATTAAACAAGCACCATGGTATGTAGTAAACTCAGATATCAAGAAACATGCTCGTCTGAATTGCATCAAACATTTTCTTGGATTGATTCCTTATGAGGACATCACACCTGAGAAAATTAAACTTCCAAAACGATCAGATGCTGGCGGTTATGTTCGTCCACCATTATCCGATCAAACCTTTGTACCCGAAGTTTATCCTAAATAATATGCATTCATAATTACATTGCCTTTTAACTTAGAAAATCTATTGTTAAAAGGCACTTGTCAATTCTACTTATTTCTCTCTCACCACTCTAAAACCCATTCGATTATTATTTGCATTTGCAAATTTCTTATCGCGATAAGCAGAACGAGCCAGCGCCGATTTATACTTCCATGAACCACCACGAATACTGATTTCCTGAGTATCACTAATAGTGCCAGTCACCCCATATTTATGAGTCGAGTAACATTTTTGTTCTGTTCCATCATAATGAGAATTATATTCAGAACAAGTCCATTCACTCACATTGCCATGCATATCATGAACACCCCAGGCATTAGCAGGATAGGAACCCACTTTAATCGTTGATTTAAGACTACCCCCCTTAGAGGTTGGACAGTTGTTATATTGGTATCGTGCATTAAAGTTAGCGCTTTGTAAGTCTAGACAGTCTCCTGTACTAAAAGGTGTATTAGTTCCAGCTCGTGCAACATATTCCCATTCTGCTTCTGTTGGCAAACGATATTTTTTTTGAGTCTGATTGTTAAGGTGCTTTAAGAAAGTTTTGATTTCTGACCATTCAACATTTTCAACCGGACAGTCAGAACCACATTCTTTAAATTTTGATGGATTTTTTTTCATAATACTATGCCATTGCTGTTGAGTAATTTCATACTTACCCATCCAGAAACCATCTTTAATACAGACCTGATGTGGTTTTTCATCAAAGCCGCGTTTAGCCTCACTAGATTGACTTCCCATTTCAAAGCAACCCGGCTCAATAGCCATCATTTGAATTCCCAATGGTGGTTCATTTAGAGGAATACCAGTTGCAAAGCCTCCAACAAGTTCAAAATGATGAGTTGAACTACCATATAATGCTAATTTTAAACGGTGAGATGGATAGCCATGTTTTTTGAGTTCAACCAAATAGTCGCCTTTTTTTAACGATAGATTTAAAGGTGTACTACCTTTTTCAACTCCATTAACAAGGATCATATTATCGTCAACGGTAGCAGTCAGCATAATAGTCACTTTTTTACTTTCTTCAATTAGTGTCTCATAGCTTTTTTTGAGCTCTAAATATACTTCACCATTTTGTGTTAATGCAGCTATTTTGCTTAAATAATGTTCTGCTTTTTTTGTATCTTTTACTTCTAAGGCTTCCTTAATCAAAGTTTCATACAATTTTTCATTTTCCATCTGTAAAACTAATTGTCTGTATTCATATTCAAAATTTTCAAACTTTCTGGAGCCAGGTATAATTGTTCTCATTTGTTCGAGTAACACTTCAGCAAGAGTCACATCTCTTTCACGAATCGCCTCACTAAAATTTTGACTGATCGTTGAAAGAACTGGAGAGTTTTTCATTGATACAGCAGATGGTTTTCTTTCACTGCCTAAACTGCGTTCATGTGCCATGCCTTTTGAAAAAGGAGAATTTGCCTGCTCATCCAGACTAGCCAGTTTTATTTCTTGTTCCAGGTTCGAAATCTCTTCATTTTCTGAATTGACCATTTTTAATTTTGAAACATAGTTATTTGCTTTTTTGTTTTCACCTTTTTTAACTGCATTCTTAGCCCACATCAAATAAATGTTTTCAATTTTTTTGATGCCTGATAAGGCTGCTTCATTATCACTATCTGCATCAAGCATTCGTTTGTAACATGAAAAAGCATTACCTTGCTTACCAGTCGTTAAGCGTTTATTTAATAAATGATCATCACAAATTTCAATTTGATTTGCTGAACTCATCGTATTATAAGGTTGCGTATTTCTCTTCTCATTTTTTAAATTCGATTGTAAAGAGTTATCATTCTTGTTTACTTCATATTCTGCAATTGAGACAAAATGCCCATTGGGATATTTTTTCAGGTAGGCTCGATATTTTTCTTTTGATGGATTTGTGTTGACGGTTTCCCAAAACATCAATTCAATCTTTGACTCACTGGTCACAGTATTTCCAGTATATTTTATGTTCTGTGTATTCGTTGGGTTATTGGTCACACTGGCTACTGATTCTGAAAAGTAAAAATCGCCATCAACAGAAGAACTTACCCAGGGCACTTGTTTTCCTCTGGTAGTACTTTTTACATTTTTAATCACTTCTTTAAAGACCATTTCGAGGGGAAGTCCTTCTTTCTGAACTGCTTTTATTAGTTCTGTTGTATAGGGACTATTGCGACCATGGCCATCAGCAGCCTGCTTTCCTGGTGCTGTTGAATAAGCTAGCATAAGTCCACTTGGTGTGTTGTCAAACTTTGCCAGACCTTTTTTACTACCTCTGAAACTTCTTGTTAACGGATTATCACGACAAGCATCTAAAATGACAATATTCAGCCTGTTCTGTGCATATTCCATTTCATCGATCACTCTTTGAGCATCAAAACTCTGATACTTCAAATCCGTTTCACGATCCAGATCAGCCGAAATTGGAATCAAATAATTTTTACCTCTGGATTGAACACCATGACCAGCATAAAAAAACAAACCCACTCCTTTTGTTTTTTCAAGCTGTCGACCAAATTGGTCAATTGAATAGTCAAGTTCCTGAAGAGTAATATTGGTTTTTAACATCACATCAAAACCCAACTTTTTTAATATTGCGGCAAAATCTCGTGCATCATTAACAGGGTTTTTTAAAGGTGCTGAACGATAGTCGCCATTACCAACCACCAGAGCAACTCGCGTACGCGGCTGTATACTTAAAGCTCTATAAGATGACTGATATTGATTTTCCTGGGAAACTAGAGCATTTGAATTATTTGATGCCATGCTGTCAGACACTTCTTCAGCCTGTAAGCCTATCGAAAACATCAACAAAATAGACAAGTAAAATAAATGGCAAACTTTCATATCACTAACCTCAAAAAAGCATGCAAAAAATAGTAATTAAACGAACGTACTTCATCATCATTCAACGGAACATTTTCTAATTTTAACATTTAAAGAATAGAGCTACGATGTCATAAGTCAATAAAATTATTGAAAATTAACCGTAATAATGAAGTTAACGTTATTATTGGCTTGTTATAGTCTATGAACAAAAAAGCCATGCGTCGTTTTATAATTAAGTTAAGATGTGTGTTGCCAATGGTTTATTGATCACCATTGAAATTGAGAAAGGAACAAATATAGATAAATACAAAATCTGTAAACAGATTATTGAACAATAAACCTGTTTACAGAGAAAAGCACTATGATTAAGCTTTTAATACTCTCCAATCATCATGACCTGAAGTGCCTGATACTTCATGTGTCCAGGTAATTTTACGATAAGTAAAAGAAACTTTTTCAAGATGAGTGAAATGAGCCTGACCTGGGTCCTGACAATTAGGCATGCTGGCATGAATATCAACAATAATCGCATCTTCAAGTTCAATTGAAAAATAATGCTCTTGAGTACCTGTTGCAGAAGTTCTGTACCAGTCAATTTTACAAGTTGTCATACGCTCACCACTGGTGAGTGCTGAATACAATAAAGGTGATGCCTTATCAAAAACTTTAGTGATTTCAATCGCACCATGAACACGTTGTCCTGATGGTTGACCACTTTGTGGATCACGTGGAAGAGTCACATTATGATCATAAGCTTCAACAAGAATCTGATCTTCATGACCTTCCTGATACACATTACCGACACTTTCTTCAGTGAAAGTACCTGAAGTGATCAAACCTTGTAGTTCACCTTCAATTGTCATATACGCGGGAGTTGGCATAGTTTATATCCTTATATGTGTTTGATACCCATCTAGGGTATTTAAAATTAATATTTACCACTATGATAGCTAGAGCAATGTTGATGCCAACAATAACAATCCTTTATTTATCATAGAGATAAATTAATTTCTGCATTTAATAAAAATAAACAGCAAACATATTGAGCAAAATATTGCTCAGACAAACTCACTCATCAGCAATTTTTTGCTCAATTTAAAGATAATGAAAAAGACAATAGGTATTAGAGCAATTTATCCGTTATTATTAGCCTTTCAAAATTTCATCAACAACTCTATTTAACAGGTAAGCTTTTGGCCGTTAAGAACACTAAGACATTTGAATTATATCTCTGTGAAAAACCATCACAAGGACGAGATATTGCCAAAGCAGTTGGCGCAAACCAGCGTAATGACGGCTATTTACAAGGCAATGGTTTAATCGTTTCCTGGTGCATTGGTCATTTATTGGAAATGATCCCCCCTGATGGTTATGACAATCGTTACAAACGCTGGTCTCTTAATGATTTACCAATTTTGCCAAACAACTGGAAACTGGAAGCCAAAAAGTCCACACGTAAACAACTCACTGTACTTAAGCGTCTGCTCAAACAATGTCATAGTGTTGTCATCGCCACGGATGCGGATAGAGAAGGTGAAACCATTGCCAGAGAAGTGCTGGATCACTTCAAATTTCGTGGTACTACACGACGTCTTTGGTTGTCTGCTCTTGATCCCATCAGTATTCAACGCGCATTGAACTCCATTCGCAATAGTCAGGAAACTTTACCTCTTTATCATTCAGGGCTTGCCAGAGGACGAGCTGACTGGTTAATTGGTATGAATTTAACCCGTGCTTATACTTTATTGGGTAATGATCGCCAGGTTCGTTCTGTTGGACGGGTACAAACACCCACTCTGGCATTGATTGTCAAACGTGATAGAGAAATTGCTCATTTTAAACCTGAAACATATTATGAACTATTGGCTTTCTTTGAAAAACAAAACTCACAGAATACTATCGAACTATTAGAAACAAAGTGGCAATTTCCAGGTGCATCTAAATCTGCAAATAAAACCTCAGAACCAAAACACTGCCTGGATAAGCAACAAGCACTGGATGTCATTAATCGTTGTCAAAAACAATACGGTACAGTCACAACTGCCACCACTCAACGAAAAAAACAACCGCCTCCCCTGTTGTTTAATTTATCAGGCCTGCAACAGGAAGCATCACGTCGTTGGGGTTATGGTGCTCAGGAAGTTTTAAATATTGCCCAGGCCTTGTACGAGACCCATAAACTCACCTCTTACCCCAGAAGTGATTGCGAGTATCTTCCTGTCAGTCAATTCAACGATGTACCATCCATCCTGCAAGCTTTGTGTAAAAATGATCCTTCCATTTGCGAGCTACTCTCTCAGGCCAATCACTCACAACGATCAAGAGTCTGGAATGATAAAAAAATCACCGCTCACCATGCCATCATACCAACACAGGCAGCAACAACTGGATACAAGCAGCTCAATATAAAAGAACGCAATATTTATGATCTTATTAGGCGTCGTTACATTGCCCAGTTTTTTCCTGATTATGAATTTGATCAGAGTATTATTATCGTGGCTATTGGTTCTGACCAGTTCAAAGCCAGTGGTAGAATTCCACAAGTCAGGGGATGGAAATTAGTACTGGATTCAAATTCAAAACCTGCTAAAAAAACAATGGCACAGTCCAATGAAAAAGAATTACCTGCCGTCTCAAAAGGTGAACAATTATTATGTGATCACCTTAAACTTGAAGATAAACTCACAAAACCACCAAAACATTATACTGAAGGGACTTTAATCAAAGCGATGGAAACCATTGGCTCTCAGGTCACGGATAAAGTAATGAAAAAAATACTTCGAGAAACCGCAGGTCTGGGTACACAAGCAACCCGAGCCAATATCATTCAAACTTTATTTCAACGAAAATTTATCATCAGTGAAAAAAAATTAATAAAAGCTACACCACTGGGATTTGATCTCGTTGATGCCGTGCCTGAAACAATAAAAGACCCTCTGCTGACGGCTCAATGGGAACAACAATTAGACGATATCGCACACAACAAAGGTCAAAACATTGATGGTTTTTTACATCAACAAATCAACTTGCTAAAATCCATTATCAGCCAGATAAAACAGCCTGTTAAACCTCAGAAAATGAGCTCTTACAAAGCAGGTGATCCCTGTCCTGATTGTGGACATTCGTTGGAAGTTCGTCAAGCTGTTCGTGGTCAGAAGGTTGGCCAAAATTATATTGGCTGCAGTCACTATCCTGATTGTCGCTTCTACTCATGGTAAGAATTATTCAGAATATATACAATTCCAATCAACAAATTTAATCAACAACCAAAAACACTAAGGCCTTCAAATGTCACTTGAAAATATCATTGCATTGTTAATTACTCTGACTGCTGTATTTAGTTATATCAATGTCCGTTTTATCAAACTACCAAATACCATCGGTATCATGATAAGCGCTTTAGTTTTTTCTCTTGCTCTGGTTATACTGAGCAAATTTGGCTTTGTCAACATGTCACACCACGTTGAATCACTCATGACAAATATTGATTTCAATGAAACTCTTATGCATGGCATGCTGAGCTTTTTACTCTTTGCAGGGGCACTTCATGTAAATTTAAATGATCTTGCCCAACAAAAATATGTCATTGGAATTATGGCCACATTGGGAGTTGTAATATCAACTTTCTTAATCGGTACACTCACATGGTATGTACTTGGATTTTTAAATATTCCCATCAGTTATATCTATTGTCTGGTTTTTGGCGCACTGATTTCTCCCACCGATCCTATTGCTGTCTTAGGTATTTTAAAAACTGCTGGAGCTCCAAAAAGTCTGGAAACTAAAATTACCGGAGAATCACTCTTTAATGATGGTGTTGGAGTTGTGGTATTTATTGTACTGCTGGGTATTGCAACCGGTACTGATGAGGTAACAGCTTCTTCAATTGCCCTGTTATTTGTTGAAGAAACATTCGGTGGCATTATCTATGGTTTGATTATAGGTTATATTGCTTATTACATGATTAAATCACTTGATAATTACACCACTGAAATTCTAATCACATTAGCACTAGTAATGGGTGGTTATGCACTGGCTAATATTATTCATGTATCTGGTCCCATTGCGATCGTTGTTGCAGGATTATTGATGGGTAATCATGGACGTCAATTGGCTATGTCAGACAAAACCAGAGAACATATGGATACCTTTTGGGAATTATTAGATGAAATATTAAATGCCGTTCTTTTTGTTCTTATTGGTTTAGAAGTACTCTTACTCACCTTTTATCAGAACTACTTACTTGCAGCCGCCATTCTTATCCCCTTTGCATTACTTTCCCGTTTCATTGCTGTAGGCTTACCTGTCAAAATACTGAGAAATTTTCGTGAATTTTCACCCAATGCAATTAAAATAATGACCTGGGGTGGCTTACGCGGTGGTATTTCAGTTGCATTAGCACTGTCCCTGCCTGCTGGCCCTGAAAGAGAGGTGATTCTTAGCATCACCTATATTATTGTTATCTTCTCTATTACAGTACAGGGGCTCACAATTGGTCATTTAATTAAAATGGGCAGGTAAAGTGAAAAAGCTCTATCAAAAAAATGTTATTCAAAGGAATAACATTTTCATTAATAATTGATTTGTACGAGCAAATACATTGTAAATATTTTACCAGTCGTATTTTTTGGGATCTGTTTTTTGGTAAAAATCATCCGATAACTCCTGGAGTAATTTTTCATCAGCTAAACCTTCACCACGAATTGCAAGCAATTGTAATGTTGCTTTAGATCTACTATGCATATCAAAAAGCAGACTCATTTTCTTATCCGTATTCTGAATTAGTTTATAAAGTAGCAAGTATCTATTATGAACGTTCTCTTTTTTATTTTTTATAACTTCTTCAAACTCATTTAAAGATTGAGTACAATATTTTTCAATTGCTTTATCTTTTATTTTTTTAAATATTTTCCAGTCAGATTCTTTCATAACACTCCCCATCATCAACACATTACTGTTATTAATCTCCACTACAATTCATTATTTTACTTTTTCATTATTTTTCTTATATTCATACTAAGCTATCACAGAACTATAATTAATATCATTCAAAAAATCACCCCAGTTTTTAATAATCCCTGTATTATTTAAGGTTATTATTTCATAATAAAAATAAAGGTGAGTGGAAAAATCCAATTTTTTATCTATTATTAAAATTACGCAGAACTATTTTCCTTAACATAATAATTATAATAAAAGTACACCTTTATTAAATATGCAAAAAACAATCGACAATGACTGCCCTTTGGTTTTAAGAAAGACTCTCTATGTTAGCCTGTTTGCTATCTTTATTTTGTCTCTTCTTACGGCCTATTCCTATTATTGGAATATCGATCATATTCACAAAGAAAAATTAACTCTGGCATTAGCTGAAGCTAAAGCCAATTGGAATAAAGATGCTGCTTTTCGAAAGTGGGCAACACTTCATGGCGGTATGTATGTCGCCCCAGATGAACGAACACCACCTAATCCTGCCCTTGCCCACTTACCAGAAAGAGATCTAGTTACTACTGATGGAAAAAAACTAACACTCATGAATCCAGCCTATATGATGCGGCAAATGACGACTGAATTTGAAAAAAAATATGGAATCAAAGGAAAAATTACCGGAAAAATACAACTCAATCCTGTTAATAAACCAGATGAGTGGCAACTCAAAGCACTTAACCTCTTTGAGTCAAAAAAAGTTAAAGAAATTATTGAGCAACAAACAATTGATGGTCAACCCTATCTCCGTTATATGAAACCAATGTATATGACAAAAGGCTGTGTAAAGTGTCATGGTATTCTTGGTTTTAAAGATGGAGACTTACGTGGTGGGGTTAGTGTATCTATACCACTAGAACAATATTTTTTAACTGCAAGTGAAACGGGAAGAAACATACTAATTACACATATTATTATATGGATAATAGGATTTTTAGCCATTATTTTTATGGCTAAGATTATCAACAAAATGTTGACTTTAATGTCACACGAAGCCATGCACGACTGTTTAACACATTTACCCAATATTTCACTGTTCAAAAATCGCCTCAAACAAGCTTTAAATAAATATCAACGTGATTCAAATAATAAATTTGCAGTCTGTTTTTTAGATCTAGATCGTTTTAAAAATCTTAATGACAGCCATGGTCATAGTGTTGGTGATAAATTACTAATTACCTTGTCTCAAAGAATTAGTAAACTTCTACGCCCTGGTGACACTATTGCTCGTATGGGAGGGGATGAATTTACAATTTTATTGGATAATATTATTAGTCTCAAAGAGGCCATTACTATCACTGAACGAATACTTGATTCATTTAAAGAACCATTTATTATTGATGGAGATGAAATTTATACCAATACCAGCATTGGGATCTGTCTCTCTTCTGAAGAGTATAACGATGTTGAAGAAATGATTCGTAACGCCGATATTGCTATGTATAGAGCAAAATCATCTGGCAAGGGACAGATTAATATTTTTAACCCTGAGATGCATGAGTTTGCGATTGAAACGATGAAGATTGAAAATGATCTGCGTTCAGCCATCAAGAAAAATCAACTCGAAGTTTATTATCAACCGGTTATTGATTTAGAAAAAAATCGAATTGATGGTTTCGAAGCTTTATTACGTTGGAAACATCCCGTTTTAGGCTATGTTTCACCTGAACGCTTTATACCCATTGCCGAAAACACTGGACATATTAAAGAAATTGGACAATGGGTTCTTGAACGAGCTTGCCGCCAGACACAGGATTGGAGTTTCCAGTTTTGTCCTGAAAATGAATTTAGCATTGCAGTTAATCTTTCTGGTGTTCAATTATCAGAACACGGTATCCATAAAAAAATTGAAGATGTTCTCAATCAAACTGAAATGCTACAGACTAAGTTACATCTTGAGGTGACTGAAACCGCTTTATTAGGGCATAAAGAAGAAGCACAAGCTATTATCAAAAAAATTCGTAATAGCGGAATTTCTCTAAGTATTGATGATTTTGGAAAGGGTTATTGTTCATTAACCTATTTACAAGAATTTGACTTTGATATTCTCAAAATTGATAAAGATTTCATTCAGGATATGGGGCCTGATGGCAAAGGACTTCAGTTAGCTCGAACCCTGATGTTATTAGCAAATGATCTGGATATGAAAGTAGTTGCTGAGGGCGTAGAAACGGAAGAGCAGCTGAATCTTCTAAAAGAAATGAAATGCCCATACATTCAAGGTTATTATTATTCCAGGCCACTTCCTGCATCTCGGATCAAAGTTTTGCTACAAGCAGGCTGTCATGATGACAGCGATCTCTTACTAGACCAATAATAACATTCAATCATCTATAGCCATTTACACTTTATGGTACAGTGATCACTCGTACCATATTCGTACCACCCGCTTTCTGGCCTGGCCCTGCGGTCACAACAATAATATCCTGTGATTTGATAAAGCCATGGAGCTTACCTTGCTCTAAAGCATAATCCAGTTTTGCATCATTATCACCACCATTTTTATAAAGAACACAGTAAACTCCCCAGTTCATGGAAGAGCGTGAAACCACTGATTCTGAAGCAGTGACAGCAAGAATAAGTGACTCTGGGCGGTACTTTGATATCTGTCTTGAAGTAAAACCTGATTCGGTCAAACTAATGATGGCAGCAGCTTTTAAGTGATTAGCCATGGTTATAGCGGCTTGACTGACGGCTTCTGTGACTACGTTACTACTATGAGGCTTAATTTTTTGCAGGTAGCCAAACTCTTTTAATGACGCTTCTGCTCTAACTGCTAAAGATGCCATCATTTTAACCGATTCAACAGGATATTTGCCCATTGCTGTTTCACCTGAAAGCATAATAGCTGAACTGCCATCAAGAATCGCATTTGCCACATCGCTGGCTTCGGCTCTTGTTGGTTTAGGATTTGTTTCCATAGAAGCCAACATTTCTGTTGCTGTAATAACAGGTTTACCACTAGTAACCGTTGACTGGATAATACGTTTTTGCATTGCAGGTACATCAGCAAGAGGCAGTTCAACCCCCAAATCACCACGAGCCACCATGGTGCCATCTGCAACAGCAACAATTGCTTTTAAGTTTTCAATTCCAGCTCGGTTTTCAATTTTGGCAATAATTGGAATATTAACTCCTTTATCTTCCAAAATTGCTCGCATCTTAATAACATCTTCTGCATCTTGAACAAAAGAAGCAGCAACATATTCCACATTATTTTCTGCTGCAAAACTTAACTCACGATATATTTCTTCCTGGTTTTCAGGACTGACAGCACTCATTTCTAACTGGGTATCTGGCAAATTTACGCTTTTATTTTCTCTAAGCAAGCCACCATGAATAACTCGGCAATGAACTTCACCACCATGCATTTGTACAATTTCTTCTACTTGAAGCTCTATTGCACCATCATTAAGAAGAATAGGCGTATCTTTACTGACTTCATTGTGTAAATTGGCATAATTTACCGATACACCTTTCTGATTACCTTCTCGAGCATAAGAGTATAGGATGAATTGATCATCAGCATTAAGCCGTGCAGTCCCATCTGTCAGTTTTCCTGTGCGTATTTCAATTCCCTTGGTATCGGCCATAATTGCGATAGAGCGTCCCATGTCACTCGCGACCTGTCGAATAGTATCCAGACGTTTCTGCTGAACTTCATCCACACCAAATGACATATTCAAGCGGGCAACATTCATTCCAGCATCTATCATTTGTTTTAATATTTCTGGTGAATCACTGGCAGGGCCAACCGTCGCAACAATTTTAGTTTTACGTGGAACAGCTTTATTGGTCATGTTTTATGCTCGAAATTTTTGAAATGTTTTTATCTTAAGGAAGGGCATTTTACATTATTTTGTAAAAAGATGCTTTATAAACCAAAAAACCCCAGACTCAAGATTTCAGTCTGGGGTTTTTATTCAACGCTTACATAGAGCTGTAAATAAGCATAGTATGCGTTTATTTTTTATTCCGCACCAATATCAGCCATTAAAGCAAAGCTTTTCACAAAAGGGCCAGCCATTCTTGGATCTTTAATCATCGATTTAAAATCACCTTCTGCAAACTTAAGCTTACCTGTTGTAAAAGCCATTCCCATAGAAGCCATGCCAAGAGGTTTTGCAACCCATTTCATCCAATCGTCTTTTTTAGCACGCATATCCCAGTTTGGTGCTTCACCATTGTAAAGACCCGCACTTGTTGCTTCACCATTATCAACATTGAAAACACAACGAGGTTGATCTTCATCTTTAAAACCACAAGTAATTACTGAAGAGAATCCGATCTCAGCTAGTTTTTCTTTTACATCTGGTTCGTTGTTCCATGCATCTTTTAGTTCATTAATCCATGCATCAGAAAATAATTCAGCCATTTTTGTAATCCTTTCTATTCCATAAGTTAGTTTTGAAATCTTCCATATCCTGCTAACACAAGACGTATAAACACACTTGCGTCAACAATGGCGTAAGAATAAAAAAATAATAAGCATTTTGCAAACACTTTATACCATTATTTTATAATTTAATAATAAACCTATATTACAATATTACAAACAATCAAGAGAGACCCTAAATTTACTAGTAATAACCCTAATATTTTTCTAAAAATTTAGCTTATTCATCTTCATTTCTCATACGAAGTATTTCAGTCATATCTTTTGCACAAACAGGTCTTTGAATTAAATAGCCCTGAATATTCTCACATTGCTCATCTAACAAAAATTTCTGCTGTTCTTTTGTTTCAACACCTTCAGCAATCACATGCAAGTTCAAGCTTTTTGCCAATGAAATAATAGAACGAACAATTGCTTCATCTTCTTCATCACCAGGCACGTCGCGAACAAAGGATTGATCAATTTTAAGCTCATTCACAGGAAGTCGTTTCAAATATGATAAAGAGGAATAGCCCGTACCAAAATCATCAATGGAAATTTCAAAATTAAGTGATTTAAGTTTTTTCAATGTGTTAATTGCAAGCTCTGGATCCGTCATAATATAACTTTCTGTCACCTCAAACTGAATAGCACTTGAATCATAATCATAATTATCGAGTGTTTCTAATATTTTCTGAATAAAGTCACTTTCTTGAATTTGTTTGACGGAAAGATTGATAGATAAATGTCCACAACAATGCCCCTCATTACTCCAGGTCACTAATTGTTTAATCACTTTGTCGATAACAATCCAACCGATGGGAATTATCATTCCTGTTTCTTCAGCAATTGGAATAAATTTAGCAGGTGAAACCAATCCCATTTCAGGGTGTTGCCATCTTAAAAGGGCTTCCATTCCAATAATTTTATTGGTTCGACTATTATACTGAGGTTGATAATAGACAATAAATTCATCTTCATTTATGGCTCTTCTTAGATTTTTTTCCAACAACATGCGTTCAAAAGCTTGCTCAGTCATCTTTTGAGTATAAAACTGATAATTGTTTCGCCCCTGATTTTTTGCCTGATACATGGCAGAATCTGCATTTCTAAGTAAAACTTCTGTCTCAATTCCATCATCAGGGTAAAGACTAATACCAATGCTTGCTGTTACATAAAGTTCATGTTCTTCATACAGGATTTTTTTTGAAAGAGCAGCAACCAATTTTTGTGCAATCTCCATCACAATTGATGCACGTTCCACATTCGCCAATATTAATGTAAATTCATCTCCACCCAAACGCGCCACTGTATCAACACTACGAATATTATTTTTTAAACGTTGAGCAATTTCAATTAAAATTTCATCACCAACGCTATGACCCAGCGTATCATTAATTTCTTTAAATCGATCCAGATCTATAAATAAAATAGCAATTTTTAGGTGCTCTCTTTTGGACTGTTTAATGGTCTGCGCTACTCGGTCAACAAATAACACTCGATTAGGTAATCCAGTCAATGCATCATGATTTGCCTGATGAGAAAGACGATTTGTCTGCTGTTGTAATTGCTCATGAATCATAATGTGATCAGTGATATCATGTCCTAATTCAATAATGGCATCCACTTCTCCGGCTTCATTCAATAGTGGTGTAGCAGTAATTTCTATAAATTGAGGCTTACCGTCTAATGAAATATGTTCGTGTACCACACGACTCATTTTCCCCGTTGCGAATACTTCATGATGAGGACACTTATGTGCATCTGTATTACAGGGAGAATCCAGATTGTGAGACATTTTATAGCATTTTAATTTTTCATTCGCTTGTAACCTACGTCCTGTATTTTTTTGTGCCAGTTTGTTCATCATGGTCACATTAAAATTCTTGTCAATTACAGTAACAGAATTAGATACACCATCCATAACACTTTGCAGAAAGATACCTTGTTCAATCAATTCTTTATTTTTTAATGTCACTTTTTCTTCAAGATGAAGGTTTATTTCTTTAATTTTATTGGTTACATGTCTATCTGAAAGATATCGAACGACAACAAATAAGAGCACAATAAATAAGAAAACAAATAATAAAAATTGATATCGAGCATTGTAAATATCATCAACATCAATTTCATCCAGAGATCTAAATAAAATAAAATGACCCATTGAATTATTTTTTATATCCAACAAACTGAAATAAACCACAAGTAAATTATTTGTTTCATCCAATTGAAAATCATCATTTATTTTGATGTAGTCTTCAACTCGATTTAATCTGACGATATCTAGATATTTTTCTTTCACATCAAGATTAGTTACATAATAGTCTTCTACAAACATATTCGTAAAAGGTTTGGTTAATTGTTTTTTATAACTCTTATCCACTAAAAAAACGGAATTAATACCTTCTTTTTCAAGTTTATCTGCAATTGAATTAAATTTAGCAATGACTTCAAAAATTCCAATAAATTCATTATTTGCATAAATTGGCACCATTGCTTTAAACGTCAAATCAAATTTACCAGTACTAATAGTACTTATAATTTTTGGTTCTTTGAGCATAGCAGCAATATCTAGACGAATAAGAGCAACATTATCACCTCTTTTTTTGGTCCAACTCCGATAAAAACTAGTACCATTATTCTTTACAACTTGAAACCAGAGATTATTGAGTGAAGTTTGTTGCTTAAATTTTTCTGACAGTTGACTCAGATTCAAATAAGAAGGTTGATCATATTGGATGGCTTCACGGATATTTTGATCATGACTCATCGACATGGCGATAAGGAGAATAGCTTCTTTTTTTTCATCAATCAAAGTTTGGATTTGTTGTCGCATTTCTTTTGCAACAGTTGAATACCGTTCCTGTAAAGTCGAGTCAACTCGGCTAAAATAAAGCGATGCGACAATAATGCCAATACTGGCAATAATAAGAGGTATCAGAAATGCACCTTGCATTTGTTTTAATTTCATTTAATCATCACTATAATTCTTTCCAGAATACTTATCTTTTTTATAGAGTACAGGGTTAATAAAATGACTCAAATTAATAAGTCTGCTTTATTTTTTAGAGCCACATTTGAGATGTTTTAGTGTTGGTAAAAAGTGACTTCCTATTTTTTACCGATATTGTCCTTTATTTTTGTAAAAAATAAGCATTTTCTCTTGAATTTCATACCTTATTTCATATACTTTAATAATCTTCTATTCTCTTAGCAAATATGAAAAAAATGCGCTTAAAAACACTGATTCAACGCTTGATTTCTGCATCCAGAGCTCGTATCTGTTGAATTACATACGCCATTCAACAAGCAGCAACTTTTTCATCAAAATGATTGTTGCTTCATTCTTATTTTTCACATCATTTTTAATGCTATATCCGACAAACATTCATGCTGAGAATATTCTGGCAAAAGAATACTTTCTAAAAGCAGCCTTTTTATATAATTTTGCGAGACTTGTTGAATGGCCTACAAATACCTCAAAACAAGATTCCGATCCTGTGCGTCTTTGCTTCATTGGTCAAGATCCCTTCGACAATGCATTACACACAATTCAAAACAAAAAAGTATCTGGTCGCCCTCTTATCATTCAACGTTTTATTGATTTAAAAGATGCGCCTAAATGTCATATTCTTTTTATCAGTCGTTCTGAAGAATCTCAATTAGCAACAATATTAAATTTTACTCAGCAATACCCTATTCTGACAATCAGTGAAATCCCCAATTTTGCAGAGGAAAATGGTCACATTCGTTTTTTCTTAAGTAATAACGAGAAACTCAATCTTGAAGTGAATCTTGAATCAGTCAAAAATTCAGGATTAATTATCAGTTCGCGCATACTAACTTTGGCTAAAATTGTCTCTTCTAAAGAGGCCATAGAACCATGAGAAGCCTTTCATTCAAAAAACTGTCTATACAAAAGAAACTAATTATCACAATTATGGGTATTAGTAGCATCATGCTGTTATCCACTTTAAGCATTTTTATCACCAGTGAGTTGATTAGTTTAAAAAAGACTATGCTTGAAGATTTATCTACATTAGCCGATCTGGTGGGGAAAAACAGTTATGGCGCACTTATGTTTTATGATAAAAAAGCCGCTGATGAAAATTTAGTCGCTCTAAAAGCTAAGCCCCATATTATGAGCGCTCATTTATTTAAAGATACCGATCAAACTTTTTCTCAATATCATCGTGATGATCATATGCATGCTGATGAAATCAAACACAATTTACCTGATAAAATTCTTACACTGATTAAAAATAAAGGTGAAGGCCACTTTTATATCAATGATCATATTCATGTGCTCAAACCCATTATTTTTGAAGCAGATCAAAGCTTAATCGGTTTTATCCATATTCAATCCGATCAAGAGGTTTATTGGCAGCGAGTAACTCAGTATGTCTACACTATCATATTCATAGTCAGTATTGCTCTCATACTGACTCTTCTCTTCGCTTATCAGGCACAAAAAATATTTACAGATCCTCTGCTGAAATTATTGAAGTCAATGCATCATGTAACCACTGAACACCAATACAATATGAAGATAGAAATTCATCAGCAATACGATGAATTTGGTGAATTGATTAATGGTTACAATGATATGCTAACTCAATTGGAACAGCAGCATAAACTCACGACTCATTATCAATTAAACCTTGAGAAACGTGTTGAAGAACGAACCCTCCAACTTAGAAAAGCACGAGATGAAGCTTTATCAGCCAGCCGCTTGAAAAGTATTTTTCTGGCAAACATGTCACATGAAATCAGAACACCGATGAATGCTATTTTAGGCTACGCACAACTCCTACAACAAAGTGAGCTTAACGAAGAACAGGCACGAAAGTTAGGAATTATTGATAAAAGTGGTAATCATTTGCTGTCCTTAATTAATGATATTCTTGAGTTATCAAAAATTGAAGCAGGATCACTTGAACTGGCTTATAGCGACTTTGATTTGACTGAACTGATTCAAAGTGTTGAAAATATGTTCAAAATTCGCTGTAGTGAAAAAAATATTAGCTGGAAATTAGATACTTTTACTCAAGAGCCAGTTTTGGTGAATGGTGATCAGGGAAAACTGCGTCAAATATTAATCAATCTACTTGGCAATGCTTGTAAATTTACTGATCAAGGTGAAATACTATTTAAAATTGAAGAAATTGCCACCCATCGCTACAAATTTTCAATTTCAGATTCTGGTGCAGGTATTGAAGAAGAAGCATTATCACGAATTTTTGACGCTTTTCATCAGGAGAAACAGGGAGTATTAAAAGGTGGTACTGGATTAGGGCTCAATATCACTAAACGCTATGTCGAGCTAATTTCAGGGCATTTAAATGTCTCGTCAAAAGTAGGCCATGGTTCTATTTTTTATTTTGATATCGAATTATTACCTGCCGATGAGTCATTTACAAGCACTAAAACTGAAGCATCAAATACCTCTTATACGGTTTCAACTGATCAACAAATTTCCGCACTTATTGTTGAAGATAATTTAGAGAATACTGAGCTACTAAGTAATATATTAAGCCCTCTTGGTTTTGATATAACATGTGCTGTAAATGGTCAGGAGGGTTTGGAAAAAATTGAGAAAATGTGTCCCGACATCATTTTTATGGATATAAGAATGCCGGTAATGGATGGTCTTGAGGCAATAAAAAAAATACGCCTTAAATATTCATCAGATCAACTTAAATGTATTGCAGTAACAGCTTCAACACTACAACACTCCTCTCAATACTATATTGATGCAGGTTTTGATTTTTTCATTTCAAAGCCTTTTCGTTTTAATGACATATACCATGCCGTTAAAGATATCTTAGGTCTTGAACTCAAAATTTCTGAAAACAAAAAAGAACCCATTGAAACAACAATAGAAAAAAAGACAAAGTTAAATCTTGATCAAGATTTTATTGAAAAACTCACACAAGCAGCAGAATACAGTCAGCTCACTGAGCTTAAGAAATTGCTGGTACAATTGGAAAAGCATGGTCCAGCAGGTGAAATTGTTGCAAATCATCTGGAACTGTTAATTAATACCGCTGATCTCGATGGTATTGCAGAATATGTAGAGGGAGTCATTAATGAACAAAACCACTCCTAATTCAATTTTGATTGTTGATGATACACAAGAAAATCTTGCTCTGCTAACTGAGTTTCTACAATATAAAGGCTATCAGGTTTCTGCAGCAAGAGATGGTAAGCGAGCGATAAAAATTGCCAAGTATATAAGTCCTGATTTGATACTACTCGATATTATGATGCCTGGTATTGATGGCTTTGAAACCTGCAAACAATTAAAAAGCTGTGATTCAACAAAAGACATCCCTATTATATTTATTACTGCAAAAACAGATATGGACGATCTGGTTATGGCATTTTCTGTCGGTGGCGTTGACTACATCAATAAACCCTTTCATAAAGAAGAAATTTTTGCCCGAATTGAAAATCAATTACAGATTCAACGTTTAAACCAACAATTAGCTGCATCTGAATTTAACTTACGCGAGTTACTCTGTGAATATCAACAACAATCTGATCAACTACAACAAATTGTAACACTGGTTGTTGATGGACTAATTGAACTTAATCGCTCCGGAAACATTCAACATGCTAATCCTGCTGTTGAAAAACTCTTTGGATACAGTGCAAAAGCATTGCACTCTGTTAATTTAAGTCGCTTATTTGCTGAACCCTATGCCACTCAATACAAAAATTTATTTTCACATAACGAGCTTGAGTCAACTAAGCAGGGAATTTTTAAAGAAGAGCTTAATGTAAAAAATGCTGAAGCCTTAGGTAAACGACTGGATGATACAGAATTTCCCATTGAATTTTCTTTAATAAAAAACCCTTCCAATAAAAATATGTATTTAGCGATTATTCATGATATTACTATTTTTAAAAACAAAGAAGAACAACTTCTTCAATTGACGAATATTGACCCATTAACTAAATTATCAAATCGCAGATATTTTGATGATCATTTTGAGAAAATCTGGTTACAGGGACAAAGAAACAAAACTCAGATTGCTTTTATTATGCTTGATATTGATCTTTTTAAACAATTTAATGATACCTATGGACATCAGGCAGGTGATGACTGCTTAAAAAAAGTGGCTCAATCACTTCAGAAAAATATAAAACGTCCTGGTGATATTCTCGCTCGAATTGGTGGTGAAGAGTTTGCAATTGTACTACCTGAGACATCAAAGGAAGGTGTGATTAAAATTGCTGAACAGTTAAAAAAGGATGTTCAGGCATTACAAATTACTCACAGTGCTTCAAGCTACAAGGTCATAACAATCAGTTTGGGTATTGCAATTGCAGATAGTTATCAGTCTTCCAATATACTTCATCAGATGGCTGATGATGCCTTGTATCAAGCCAAACAATCAGGAAGAAACCAATACATCCTTGCTTAATATCGAGATTTAGAATTTATACCGAATTTCTACATAAAAATTACGTTCAGCAAGAGGAAAGTCATCTGGAAGAGATTGACCTGTATGTTCCCGTGCATCTTCATCAAATAGATTTCTCACAGAAGCAGCAAATTCCCATTGTTTTAAACCAGCGTAGCGAAGTGTGGTATCAGTGATAATATAGTCATCAACATCTTCACGAGCATCACCATCGGCTCGCTTTCGATCAGCAATCCAGCTTGCCTGAACATTCCAGTTCCATCCCTTATGAAAACGCCAGTCAGTTCGAAAGTATGCTTCCTGCTCTGCTTCTGTTACTTGACGAAAATCATTATTGTCTGGATCTCGATAGGTATAATTTCCGGATAGAGTCAGTTTTTTTGCTGCTTGCCAACGAGCTTCAATTTCTACACCAATGGTTTTGTGCTTACCTGTATTTTGATATTTTTTATTCTCATCACGACTGATAAAATCAGTAATCTCAAAATTAAACAAGTTCATACCTAATCGAAGTTCATCTGAGGCTGTGTATACAAATGCTAATTCAATCGTTTCAGATTCTTCAGGATCAAGATTTGAATTGTGTATTGAACGTGATGTATCTGCATATAACTCCTGGAATGAAGGAGCTCTAAACCCTTGACCATACATAAGCTTAGTCATCAGTTTTTCAGTGCTTTGCCAGGTCAATGCAACTCGTGGATTAAACGTATCACCAAAGTCAGAATAGTGATCATAACGTGCACCAGTTGTTAACTCCCAGTCATCCGCAAAAGCCCAAACATCCTGCAAAAATACATGCTCAATTCTCCGTGTTTTTTCTGGAGCAAAAGCATAAGGTGTATCAGAAATATCCACAATTGGGGAGCCAGGAACTATTGAATTGCCATTAGGCCCTGTACCAAAGTTAACTTGTTGTTCAACATCATATAAATCCTGCCAATCATATCCAACACCAATTCTGACACTGTGCTGATTGAAGCCAGAATAAAGTCCAGTTGCTTCAAAGCTTACCTGATGCTCTGATGAACTCATATGATTAATTCGTCCATTGGTATAATTAGCATCTGAAGGACTTTCTTGAAAACCATCATTCGAAGAATAGTCCAAATTCTGATAATGTAACTTAGCATCAATTCCCCAGTTTTTACTGAAGTTCTTATTGTTATATTTCAAATCAAGATCGATACGTTCATCATCACCTTCCGTCACAGGATCAAAATAACCACCACCAGACATACCTGTTTGCAGATCATCATGCTTCATATAATTTGCTAAAAATTGCCAATGCCCATTGGCCACAGAAAAACGAATATCTTGATTATCCCAACCATAATCAACTTTGCCTGCACTATTTGAACGAGCTGATTCAATATAAGGATCGTGGCCATCAGTCGTAGAAAATTCGGCAGTTAAAGCAAGGTCATAGCCATTCAACTCACCACCAGTTTGTATAAAAGCAGCCTGAGTATCAAAACTACCGGCCCTGAAACTAACCTCTGAATTTTCAATTTTACCCGCAGTCTTAGTAATCACATTAATTACGCCAGCGCTGGCATCCGCACCATACAAAGCAGAGCCTGGCCCTCTAATAACCTCAATGCGTTCAATAGCACTTACGGGTATACCTTTCCAGAAAATACCAAAAGCCCACATCAAATCTCTGGTGTCATTACCATTCACCATAAGTAGTGTTTGAAAACTACCAGTACCACGCATATGAACAAGAGGTCTATTACCAAAGTGATTGGCATTGATGTGTACACCTGGAACACTTTCCAGAATGTCAGTCAGGTTAGTCGCACCTGTTTTTTTGATGTCATCAGAAGTGATAACCGTAACGATTGAAGGGGCTTTATCAATTGTCTGCTCCGTCCCTGTAGCGATAATGACTTTAACCTGTGTCAACTCTTCCCAACTTAAATCCAATAAGGAATCTGTATATTCTTCTGCAGATGAAAAAGCGCTTAGCAACAAACAGCAACTCCCAACGAGCATTGTGCTTTTTTTCATAGAATTGTATTCACATCCATAATGAATCCACATTGAATGTCTCTGAGTGAGTTCAAATCATTCATAAATCATGATATATATTAAAAAGAGGATAGTCTCATGAGCCCAAAATTGATTAATTTAAGGTTAGCAGAAGAATTTAAAATTGGTAGTTTTTTTAGCAATTTTAACACTTTATTTAACTATTCATAGCTTCCTATGTAAACAAAGTCTGTTTTTAATTCCACATAACAATTAAATAAGAGACAATAGACATAGAACTCATCCAATATTGAGGTTAAGCAGCCAGGAGTATTTAATATGTTTCGTGTACTTTTTATTTTATTTATTATTAACCCAGCTTTTGCATCAGAAGATAAATCTGAGACAAATAATGAATCACAAATTGCCTTAAAAATTGTTCAGGACAAATGTCAACACTGCCATGGACTTGAAGGTGAAGCATCTAATGTTTTGTACCCAAGACTCGCAGGACAACACTATAAATATATCATTAAACAATTACATGATTTTCGAAGTGGAAAACGCAAAGGCACTATGAATGATATGGCCAAAGATTTAACCGATCCTGAAATTATTGCTCTGGCATCGTATTTTAGTGCCAAGCCAACTTTAAATCATCGTATTCGAAACAAAGAATTTGCCCAGGTTGGTTGGTATATTTTCCACCGTGGAAATGAATACTCAGGTGTCCCCGCCTGCTCTTCCTGTCATGGTGAGAATGGAGAAGGTTCAGATTCGTTACCTCGTATTGCTGGTCAGCATAAACGCTATGTTGCCGATCAATTAACTGAATTTAACAATAGAGAAAGAACCAATGATAATGCAATTATGCATTCAGTTGCTTCAAAATTAACTGAAATGGAAATTCATGCTGTAGCAAATTATGTCAGTGGACTCAAATAGTTTTATTACTACTGGTAAGCTATTAGACAACACTTAGACATTTAAACACTACAAGGACGTATACCAGTCTCTTGAGAATACTCAAACACACTAGATCACTGTCTGAAACTAAAGTAAAAAAATTTTGCTTTCAACCTAACCTAATGGGTTAAGTAAATCCATCAGTTCTTCCTGAGAAAACTGCGGGCCTTTTTCTGATAATTTCTCTGGTGTTGAGTTTGAATCAGATTTTTTGTCTTGATACAAAGCATTTGCCAATTGTTGTTTGGCATTTTGCATCTGTAAAATTTTCTCTTCTACTGTTTCTTCAGTAAGAAGTTTGTAGACAAAAACCGGTTTGTCCTGACCTATGCGGTAAGCACGATCAGTTGCCTGACGCTCTACCGCAGGATTCCACCATGGATCATAATGGATAACGGTATCTGCAGCAGTCAGATTCAAACCTACGCCCCCAGCTTTTAAGCTAATCAAAAAGACATTTGAATTACCTTCCTGAAATTCCATAATGACATCATCTCGATTTCTTGTCTGTCCTGTTAATTTACTATAAGAAATTTTATGCTTCTTGAGCTCATCTTCAATAAAGCCCAGCATTTTTACAAATTGAGAAAAGATGATAATTTTTCGACCTTCTTCAACCATTTCAGGAACCATTTCCATTAGCATTTCCAGCTTGGCAGATTCATATGTCTCATTGGCGCTACTTAATGTTAATAATCTGGGGTCACAACATGTTTGACGTAACTTTAATAAAGCATCCAAAATCATAATTTGACTACGTGCTAAGCCTTTTTTACTGATTTCTTCACGTACTTTTTCATCCATCGCAAGACGAACCGTTTCGTAAAGATCTCTTTGTTTTCCAGAAAGAGGAATGGTACGGATCATTTCAGTTTTTTCAGGTAGTTCAGTCGCCACCATTTCTTTAGTTCGCCTTAACATAAAGGGTTTTATTCGATTATGTAACTGCTGCTGACGATCATAATCACCCTGTTTTTCTATAGGAGTACGAAACAATCGATTAAACCGATCTTGAGTCCCCAAAAATCCTGGCATTAGAAAATGAAATAACGACCAAAGTTCACCTAAATGATTTTCCATCGGTGTACCTGTCATACACAAACGATATTTAGCCTTGAGTTTAAATATAACCTGAGACGTTTTTGAACGGGCATTTTTAATATTTTGCGATTCATCCAGAATCACAAAATTATAATCTTGTTCACTATGAAAATCTTTATCTCTTAACATAAGAGCATAGGTTGTCAGTACAACATCATATTTTTCTATTTCTGAAAAATGATCTTTTCGGTTTGGTCCATGTAAAAGAAGTATTTTTAAATCCGGAGTAAAACGCTTTGCTTCACGTTTCCAGTTTCCCATAAGACTAGTTGGTGCAATCACCAGTGAGGCTAACTTTGGTTGTGCCTTTGACTTAGTTTTAGATGTGGCTTCTGAATCTTTATCGTTGTTTTTTTCATAAAGAAGATGTGCCAAAGCTTGAACTGTTTTACCCAAGCCCATATCATCAGCAAGAATACCATTAAACTGATAATCACGCATAAACTGTAACCAATTTAAGCCATGTTGTTGATAATCTCTTAATTCAGCAAGCAAATTCTCTGGAGGTATGACTGTTTCTATGCCTTTAAAATTCTCAATTTTTTTACTCAGCGCCTGCAGTTGTTCAGCCCCTTTCCATTTTAATTGAGGATCATTAAGAAGCTGTCTTAACTGCAAACCCTGATGTTTACTAAATTCGAGATTACCCGAATCATTTAATGCATGTCTATCGTATAGCTCAACTAAAATATCAAAAATACCCATGATTCTTGATGAGGGCAACTTTACCCATCGAGGATTATTTTCATCTTCCGAAACAGGTAAAATAATATTCTCACGCTGGAGGATTCTCTCTCTCATCTGTGCTGGATCACTTTCCAAAGCAAGCAGTTCAACCAGAGATGGAAGTAAATTAATTGTCTGACCATTTAGCTCAATACCCAGACTAATTTCAAACCATTCCTTATCATCTTTTTCTTCCAGCTCTCCATACCATTCTTCTGCTTCTTCAATTTGCATATTAAAGCTTTCAGAAAATTGGAATTTCCATCCCTTTTCCTGTAATTCTGGAATTATATCAAATTGAAAGTCATGCCAATGCCAGAGCGTTGCTGAAGCAGAATCTGATAAAATAGTCTGATCCAGTTTATTAAGATGTGTCAAACCTATTTCATGAGTCGAAACAAAATGATTTTTTTTCAATTCTAAAATACATTGTGATTCAAACTCTGTATCACGTTCAATCTCATAGTATTGCCCATCTTTTAAGAAGCGATAATACGGGCTAGATTTCTCTGGTTGTATTTTATGGCCACCATAATTAAAACATAAACTTAATACATGGACTCTGCGTTTAGATTTTGACGTATCAACATTATTATCCAGTTCCATAGAATAAAGTAACACATCAGCAACTGGATCTTCTTGTATAGTGATATGTTCATTACTTAAACTAACAGGCATAGGCACATCACTTTCCGGCCATGTTTGTAAAAGTTGCTCACTCACTTGAGTTGCCATCTCCAATGGGACAGGGGGTGCGCTCAACATTTTGTATACTTGTTGAACACTTAAATCACTATGCTTTCCCAGGCCAATTTCATTATTATGAGTATCAACATAATAGAAATGATTCAACCTGAAAAGCTCTTGTGCTTCAGGTGAAGTATTTGCGACTATCTGAAATTTATCTTCTACCTGCTTCCATGTCATTTTAAAGAAACGATCATTTCCAAATTGAAGCGGTTGATTAAGTTCTTGTGTTTGCCAAAAACAGCGCTGTGTTTTTATGAGTTTAGCTAAGGTTAATTCACCAATATCCCCCTTAAGGGCATAAATATTTTGACGATAAAATATTCCTCTACCCGTCATGCTATAGAGCAACCCGGAAATTTCAACATCATGCTCATTATGCTCAAAGTTAAGGTGTGCAGTGTAACCATCGACCATATCTTCCAGGCTCTGTGGTCTTCCTTTACCATATCCTCCTTTTTTTAAACGTCTCGCCACTACAGTGACGATTTCCATATCTTGTCCTTCTTCTGTTGGTCGAATTAAATAAAGTAAGACATTATTATGAGCGGGCTTTGCTTCTGTACTAGCGGAATTCGTTATCAAGCCACCATTCTGCTGGAGTAATTTTTCTGGCTTTAATGAAGTGAGCCATTGTTCTACATCAATTTCTGCCTGACGGGCATTATCAATCCCTATAAGCTCACCTTTTTCATTAATTGCCTGAGCATTGGTTTGAGCAAATTTGAGTAAGGTAGCAACGGCATGTTTACAGCGAAAACCAACTGGACAATCACATTCACCAATGATACTGGTATGATTTTTTGTCACTCTTAGTGTGACGACAATATTATAGGCGTAATTCAGACTACCAAAAACATCAGCATGGATTTTTATATCACTGCCTGTAACCGACTCAATCTCAGTAATTTCAACCTGCTCACCTTCAAAATATGTAATACCTTTTTGTAAAGTAGCCTGGCTAAAGGAGTTGTCAACTGTGGATTCTGAAATGCCAGTCTGAGCCAGCATTTGGATATATTCATCTTTCATATAATGGAACAAAGCTTAATAACTGCTTCCTTGTTGTGCTTCATCCATACTACTGTCAGTATCAATGCGTGCTTCAATTGGCGGTAGTTTTTTACCACCAAAAATACTATCAAAACGCCAATTCATAAAATCAGGGGTAGTGACATAGGTTTTACTTACAATAAATTCTAAAACATTTTTCAGTCGATAAACGTGTGCAACAGAATCAATCCGAATAATTTCATTACCCCTTTCATCAAAGGCAATGAGTGTCGGTGCATAAAAGAGGTTCAGTTGATCAGCCCATTGTTTTGCTGTAATACGCTGTCCATCAGGTGTGATGACAGGCGTATCTGAGTTCATATCTAATTGAACAATGTCAAAATAGGTCAATAATTTCTTTGTCTCTTCAAACTCAAGAGGCTCTGAATGAAGCACATCACAGGCATGACAGTCTTGTTGTTCAAAAAAAACTAATAGTGGTTCCTGAGCTTTAAAAAGAGTCCGATCCAGAGCAAATGGTGGCCGCATAAAAAAGTCTTCATCATTCATATCCGAAACTTCAAATTTAGGGGGAGGATTTGCTCTGAACATATAATTCCGGAAAGATTCCTCTTTATAATACCCGCGCTCAACATATTCCATTGCAGCACGAAATTTATATGGAGGATAAAAACCTCGTAACATCAAAGCTTTTTGTCCCTGAGCATTATAGAAAATCAATGATGGAGTAAAGTTGGCATTTTCTCGCAGTGCAAATTCCCTTTCAGTCATAACCAGACCATCAGGGGTCACTACTTCATTACTTCCCCAAATGTTAATAGGGATAACATCAAAATTCTTCCGCGTATAAGCTTCAATATCTTTCTGACCAAAATCCTTATCTATCAGGGCCTGACAATAGGCACAATGTTTTTGACCAAAATAAACAATGATACCTTTTTTGCCCGCATCCACTGCTTCCTGGATATCATCAGATAGCTCTAAAAAACTTTTTTTAAACCAGTCAGGATAGGTTACTTCAGGGATCACAGGCTGATCATTGAAACCATTTTCCCATTCGTCATCCCAATCATCATCACTTGATGCTGAAAACAGGGTATGACACCAAAAAGTAATTAATACGATTATTATTGCTCTATACATCCAGGTTTGCCCATCTTGAGTACATTAACCAATCAAATGTACATTTCTCACCCACTTATCCCTTCATTATAGAACAATTCACCTCTTATGTGGTGTACAACCTTGATAATCTTTTATCTGTCACCGATACTTGAACTGATATCAAAAAGTTGTAATCTCAGTAAGCTGGATTGGTACTCTGTACTTCTTGCCAACATGGATATAGAGTTCTGGTAATTAAAGTGACTAAATTTATTTAGATAAAAAATTTTAAACCATGAAACAAACATCCAATTTACTCGCAAAAAAACAGGCACAATATCTCTATCAGTCTCTAAATCTAACTGTAATAAGTCTATTTTTTGCAATTTCTATGTTTTTTTATCTGTTCTGGGAGCTACAACAGATCCAGGATCAACTCATTAACTGGTATCTTGCCAATCTTTTTATACTAGCATTACGAATTGGGGTTGCTGGTTTCTATCAACGCTCATCAGACAAAAGTAATCCTCAAAAATGGATTTACCTGTTTATCTTTGGTTCCTGTTTAAACGGGACACTTATCAGTTTTATCATATTTCTGGCTCCAGATAATCTGGATTACTACTACACTTATGTGTTACTACTTGTTGGAACCATGGCCATTGCATCTATTGCGACACTGGGCATTGTTAAAAAAGCATTTTTTGCTTACATTGCTTCACTTTTAGTACCTCTAGCAATCTTCTTTCTGACTCATTCCAATGAGTTACAATCTTTTCATTTTTATGGCTATTTGATCATTTTTCTTTTTACCAGTAGTGCTGCCATTCGTATTAACAAAAGTCTGATTTCTGCTTTTACTATGGAAATTGATAATGCCATCTTAACGAAAAAACTCACTCAGGAAACTGATGTTCGTATTGTTGCTGAAGATGAATTACGCGATAAGGCACTGGAATTGCAGCTCTTGAATGAAAACCTGGAATGTAAAATTAAAGAGAAAACCTCTGAACTTGAAAATCTGGCTTTTTATGACACATTAACCCAACTGCCTAATCGCCATCATTTTTACGAATATCTTAGCCGCACATTAACAAGAAATAAAATAACTCTTGAACCTTTTGCTTTATTTTTTATTGATTTAGATGAATTTAAAAATATCAATGATACATTGGGACATGACTTCGGTGATGAATTGCTTATCAAAGTCAGTTCACGACTGCGTGATTCCACTCGTGTTGATGATTTTATCGCTCGTATTAGCGGTGATGAATTCATTGTGATCATAAAAGGCCATCTCAATGAAAATAAAATTGCAGAAATTGCTGATAAAATAATTAATACCATCGCACAGCCCTACACTTTTTCTAATGCTCAAACTTTTATCAGTTGTAGCTTAGGTATCTCTCTTTACCCTCACGATGCAGATAGTATAAACGCTTTAGTTAAATATGCTGATTTAGCGATGTATCATGCTAAAGAAAATGGAAAAAATGCTTTCCATTTTTATAACAATGGTCTCTATGAGAAAAAAGCAAAAAAATTTATTTTAGCAACTGCTCTAAAAACAGCAATAAAAAATAACGAATTATATCTTGTCTACCAACCTCAGGTTTGTAGTCAAAATGCACAAGTCTCCAGTATTGAAGTTCTATTACGTTGGAACAGTTCACGGTTTGGTCCGGTGCCAGTTGATAAATTTATTCCAATTGCAGAAGAAACGAATCAAATTGTGGAATTGGAAGACTTTGTGCTGCGAACAGCCTTGCAACAGGTTAAATTCTGGAATAAGCAATCTGACAAACAATTTCGCATTGCGGTTAATATTTCGACCCTTCACTTTAGAAACAAACACTTTATCAAGCAGATTGAAACTATTCTTTCTCAAACAGACTTTAATCCAGAATTACTTGAACTGGAACTCACTGAATCAGCACTGGTGAAAGAAACACAACAAAGTATTGAAAAGCTTACTTATTTGAAATCACTTGGACTTAAAATCAGTATTGATGATTTTGGCACGGGTTACTCTTCCATGAGTTACCTGAAACAACTACCGGTTGACACTCTAAAGATTGATAAAAGTTTTATTGATGGCATTCCCGATGACCCCAACAATAAGGCCATAACAAAGGCAATCATCGTGCTTGCACACCAATTTCATTTAGAAACCATTGCAGAAGGTGTTGAACATCAACATCAGCTGGATTTCTTAAAAGAAGTCGGATGTCATTTAGTTCAGGGTTACTATTATTACAAACCACTGACGGTTGATGAATTTGAGAAAGAATTTAAACTCTCAACAACGGCACAATAATCATTCCACATGTATCTCTCCTCAGTTAATGGCACAATCTATGCTTATTTTTTATACAATCAGTTAAAAAATATGAAGAGAAAGTATCATGCGAGTCGAAAATACAGCAGATCAACACATTGCAGTCAATAAGTCCCGTCAAAAACCAACTTCGGGGAATACTGATTTTGCCAATAAGTTAGAGAATCAGCAGAATTTTAATACGCATTTGAGTCAAAAAGCCGACACTCTATCCAGCAACCAAGCCTCTCTGGCTTCAAAGCCAGATTTAAATGTAATAAAACTTGGCTCGTTAACAGGAGAGAAGACAACCGTTGCACAGCTGTTACTGGCCAATCCTGAACTCAAATCAAAAACCTGGTCAATTATCCATAATCCTATTAATCGGAATAAGGCTTTTCATCAAATTTCAGCAGGCAAAGAAATTTATTACAATCCAAAAACTCAAGAAATCAACTGGAATGAATTCAACTCTAACCAGAGCACACTATTAACAAAAACAGCACCCGCTAATACAACACCGCCCAATACTTCAAAGATAGCGTCTGAAACAGAGGTACTCAATAACAAACAAGACTCACAATTATTCAATAAGCAAAAAATTGTTTTAGGGACAATCGACCAGAATAATCCAACTATTTCAAATTTACTTTCACAGCAGAATGATTTGAAAGCACAGCGCTGGAATATTATTCACTCTGATATTAATAAAAATAAAGAGTTCACTAAAATTCCAAACAACACCACTATTTATATGGACAGTCAAACCAAAGAGCTTTCCTGGAATGCTCCTTCAACGGCAACTGATGCTGAAAAAACTGTTTTAGCTCGAAAATTAGATGATGCCGTTAAGCCCTATATGGGCACAGAATATAAAGATTTAGATTGTTACACATTGGTGGTTAATGGACTAGAAAATATGGGAATTCGTTATAGAGGTAAAGGTAGTTTAAGTAGTCAATTACTACAAAGAGCACAGATTGATGGCCGTGCAAACAATGCATACTTCACAGGAGAAGGACTTACTGAAGCTTTGGGTGATAAAATTTATACCAAAGCCGTATCTTCAATTGATAATATTGACAAGCAGAGTCAGGATATTTTTCATGAAATGAAAGAGCTGATGAAAAAAGGTGATATTTTATCTTTTTCATTACAAACCAAGGGGCATACAGGTGTTATTTCTCAAAATAAAGATGAGTGGACATATATAAATTCTGGTCGACTGGATAACTCAATCCGAACGAATTCACCTAAACATGGCGTGGGTGAAGAAACCTTATTAAATGAAATTAACAATTGGATTAAATTAGCTCAAAAGCGAAATGAAGCCCTACAAATTACTGTCGGTAGATTGGATAAACAAAAATTTGCATAAAGACTCAGAAGCATAAATATACCAACTTCGAGTTTGTAAAAAGTGTTTAGTTTTTTTGTTCGTTTTCCATTGCTGTTTGAGTAATCTCCGTATACAACGATAAAACCTTCATAAAAATTGTTTTCAGCTGCTCATCTGCATCTGGTAAAAAATGTTGATTTTTCTTTGTATCACTAAAGACTTCTTCAAGAAACTCAATATCATAATTATCCAGTTTACCACCTTGTTTCAACTTCTTATCAATATCCAATAGTCGTGGTAAACGTTGTTGTTCAAAACGTTCTAATAGAGCTTCCAGAATAGCCTTATGCTTAATATCCATAGTTTTTCCTTATTAAAAAACATCTTTATATTGATCTCTCACTGAATAAAATTTATCTTTATTTTTAATAAAAAGTGTCACCAGTTCTGGATCGAAATGCTGACCACTTTCTTTTTTTAGAAGTTCAATAATTTCTGTGTCAGGCCAGGCTTTTTTATAACAACGGTCAGAGGCTAAAGCATCAAAGACATCGACAACGGCCGTAATACGACCAAATATATGGATTTCTTCACCCTTGAGACCTCTAGGATAACCACTTCCATCCCATTTTTCATGATGTTCATGTGCAACAATTGCCGCTGCTTGAAATAATGGTTTATTTGAAAACTTCAACATATCATAACCCAGCGTGGTATGAGTATCCATGATCTGTCTTTCTTCCTCACCAAGTTTCCCAGGTTTATTCAATATACTATCAGGAATCGCAATTTTCCCAATATCATGCATTGGAGAAACCTCTTTTAACATTTCAGCTTGTTCAACTGCTAAGCCATACTCCATTGCCAGAATACGTGAAAATTCAGCAACCCGCTTGACATGATTGCCTGTTTCTTTTGAACGACTTTCACCAATCGACCCCATGGTAATAACAACTTCGCTTTGTGTCTCTTCTATTTCATGATTCAGAAGCTTAATTTCAGCAATACCATTTTCTACTCTTTCTTCCAGGTGTTCATTCAAATCGTGTAATTGATTTTCTGCAATCAAACGGGCATCAATCATTTCATTGGCAAAGTCAGCCATATTTTTAAATTCAGTAAAACTAAAATTCTCGCCGTCAAGATGAGTATGAGACGTTTTTGCTTTTTTAAAAAAAAGAAAAAAGGCATCAAATGATTGAGCCAAAGAGCGGAAGATAAATAGTATACTTAATAACAATATTGCCGCAGTCACTAGAACGATAATAGAACTTGTTTTTTTACTTTGAATCAGGCTTTCATCAAAATAGGGTTTCAATTCTTTTTTCATCCGATCCAAACTATTTTCAATCTTATCTGCTGACAGATTAAGTTCGTTGTATCGTTCAGTTCTTAATTGTGGTGAAGTTATTGCATTTTCATTGATAAAGATATAAAAACGCTGCTCATAATCCTTTATTTTAGGCATTAAGCTCAACAAATCAGCATTCTCAACCTGAAGTTCTGTCGCCCGAATATTTAAACGCTTTAAAGTTTCTTTAAAGCTATCCAGATACTTTTTATGTTGGGTGAGATAGTTAATATTCTGCTCAACAAAGAATTTTTTTTCTGCATGTCTCAATTGTAAAATATCAACATTCATATTCAAAATTTCATTATTGGCCGTATTATAAATTTCAATTCGAGTCAAATAAGTAGACTGATTAAGATATAGAACAAGCATACTTGCAAGACTAAGAATAAGTACCAGCAACAATCGAAATTTAACAGAATTCATAGAATACCACACATAAAAGGACACGAATGTATACTTTTACAGAATGGCTTTTTGATAGAAAATAAAACATAAATTGACATTGATATCCTCCTTGATATTTTTTTATAGTATTTTGAAGTACTTTTAGTTACTTACAAAATACTATAAATCATTAATGAGTTAGCATTGTGTTTTACCAATTTTCACCCAACAATTCAAAATGTGCTTTTGGATGCAAACAAGCAGGACAAAGCTCTGGTGCATCTTCTGCTTCATGTAAGTAACCACAATTACGACAACGCCAAACGACCTTGCCTTCTCTTTTAAAAACTTTTCCTGATTCCAGGTTATCTGCTAGATCCCTATAGCGTTTACCATGTTGTTTTTCTGCTATCGAAATAGCATCAAAAGCATCAGCAACCTCATTAAAAACTTCTTCTCTAGCAGTCTTTGCAAATCCTGGATACATTTCAGTCCATTCATGCTCCTCACCTGCTGCAGCTTCTTTCAGGTTTTCAAGTGTTGAGTTCAATTTACCTGCGGGAAATGTTTCAGTAATTTCAACATCACCACCTTCCAAAAATTTGAAAAAACGCTTAGCATGTTCTTTTTCCTGATTTGCAGTTTCTTCAAAAATAGTTGAAATTTGTACCAGACCTTCTTTTTTTGCTACTCCAGCATAATAGGTATAGCGATTTCTTGCTTGTGACTCACCAGCAAAAGCGATGAGTAAATTTTTTTCTGTTTGAGTATTTTTTATACTTTTAGACATTTTTTTCTTACCTTTATCTATATATCCCACCCAAAAACATTACGAACCACTGACCAGCGAGGTTCTTTCTTTTTAGGATCAATTCCATATATCCAATATTGATATACTTTATCCATAAAGCCATTATCTTCTTTAAGTTCCAACCAGGTATTCATATATCCAGCATACCCTATTTGACCCAGAGGTAATTGAAATGCAGCTGGCACTTTAATTTTTAAGCCCTTGGGTACAAATACCGTATATTCTGGGTAAAGTAAACTCCAGGCTGAACCTGCTTCTGTTGAGTAAATAAATGCTTGTGCCTTTTCATGCTTACCCTTAAAAAATTCTCTGGCATTATAAACTTTGATTTGTTCAGCATTTGGGAAATATTTTTTAACAAGTTGACTATAGTAACTACTATTAGGCACAGCAATCATTAAATTTTCCATTTCATTTATTGACTCCATCGTTGAAAAATCATCCCTTAACTTATCTTTCACAACAATACCCGCTGTGTGATAAATGTAAGGTTTAGTAAAAGTGACATTCAGTGCACTTTTTGGAGTAATAGCATTGCCTCCAATAACAATATCAACACGACCATCGGTCAGCATTTCAGCAGCTTTTGTTTTTTTCTTAATATGGGAAAACTCTATTTTTAATCCCAGATCATTTGCCAATTCATGTACTATTTCCATATCATAACCCACTAACTCTCCTTTTGTGTTACGGTATGAATAGGGTAACGAATTGGAAAAATAGCCCACACGGATGACTCCACGCTCACGAATAACATCTAATCGCTGCCGAGCCTGATTTTCAACACTGATTGCCTCAGGTTTATTCACTTGTTTCACAGGTGATTGAGTTCCTATAATACTCATAGACTCAAAGGTACGTGTACCTTCATATTCATAAGGAATCAAATGAGTAAGAGCCACCCCTGCTAAAATCATAACACCTGCAGTAACACCAAGGTGTAAAGCAATGGCTTGTACCATACGATGCCATTTCAAACGCTTAACAACCGCTGAGGCAACTAACAAGGTAACAACAAAACCGTGCAATGCCGCAAGTCCAGTTGCAACCCTTGCCGTCACAACACTACCTAGTAGATACAGTTGAAATTGATCCGCTGGCAAACCAAAAAAATCCAATAAGAAAGGAATCGCTACGGCCATACTACCGAATGCCGTTAAAGCGCCCATAGTGACATAGGAAGGGTACTGTTCAATACTTAAAGGCGAACCAACATACCAGGCTGAAAATAAAATAAAACCCAGGCCAAGCAATGTTCCGGTACTTGGAAAACTATAGGCCGTAGGAACCAGTACATCAACTGTTGACATGCTTTCTTCACAATCCATACCCTCTTCTTCCAACATTTCTTTGGAACGCTCAATAATCATTGGCAGAACCACTAATACTGTTCCTGTGGCAATCGCTGTAACCACAGCTTCTCCAGAAACCGATAGAATTTGGCGATAAGAAAAAGGAGTGGCCCAATGTAAAATGAGTGGCAATAGGACAAAAGTTAGCAATACAGCAGCAATAAGGTAAACCCATAAAAAAACTTGTAAACGACCCAGTTCTTCAGGATCCAATGTTCCAGCTGCTGCCGATGAGATAGCAAAAATACCTAGTGGTGCTAATTTTGCAACAAAAGATGCGACTCCCATTAACGCATCACCAACCGTGGAGGTTAAATCAATTAAGCTGGATTTTTCCTTCACAGAAATAAGCGCAATTCCCATCAATAAGGAGAATAAAACCACCGCAGGAACAACAGTATTAGATAAGGCAGAAAATATATTTGATGGTATATATAAATCAACAAAGTTAAACTCTACCGCTTCAGCCACAAGACTTGAACTGAAAAAGCCTGAGGTTTCCCATGTTGGATAAGCCAGAGGAATAAGTAATAAAGTCAGCATAACAGCAAGCCAGACCATAAGAATCACTCTAACTGCTTTCATCCCAATTCGAGCCGCCATATGACTATCCAGGCGACCAAGCCCTCCAATAATAGACACTAAAACATAAGGCAACACCGTCATTTGTAAAAGACGAATATAAGCTGTACCCAGAATTTCCAGGTTACCCATTATTTCACCAAACATCAGACCAGCAGAAATACCAAGAATTAACGCAAGAATCACTCGCTTAAATGGGCTGATACTATTGTAAAATTTGACTAAGATCATTCTCACATTATCCTTAAATTCATTACTGTTAAGATTAAGTACTACTTCATTATCCTAACAGGAATTATTACTTACTTTTTAAAGGGTTATATTATTATTCTCTTTGATTCTATGAGTCACTGACAATATCATTGATTTATTAAAAGGGAAATAAAAAATTGACCGATATTTGTCGTGGCAGTCATCATTAGCAGAAAAAGTAATCTTTTTTTAATAATGCTAAAGATATCAAGATATAAGAACTATGGATAAACTAAACTGACTTCCGCTGAACATTGTAATATTAATTGGTGTTAATTTCGATAATAGAAAGACAATAAAAGAGGCTGAACCAACCATTTAACTCCATTTAAATATTTTTTGTTTGATTGGTTTTGTAAGGTAATCATTCATACCTACTTCAAGACACTTTTCACGCTCACCTTTCATCGGATTTGCAGTCATTGCAATAATAGGAATAATTGCTGCGGCTTTTAAAATGGGACGCTTTGATTTTTTAAATATTTCATATCCAATTGAGGTATGATTTTTCATAATTTCAAATTCTTCTTCACTTAACTTTGTCTCTTTTAACAAAATCTGATCTGGAACTGCAATTTTTCCAATGTCATGCATAGGTGAAGCCAGTCGTAATATTTCTGCTTCATCTATTGGCAAACCAATGAGCATTGCAAGATGTTTTGACATTTCAGCAACTCTAATAACATGCTGCCCTGTCTCCTTAGAACGGAATTCAGCTGTAGCTCCTAAAGTAATAATAATTTCTTTCTGTGTCTCAACCAGTTCATGATTAAGATGACTATTTTCATAGGCTATGCCCACATTTGCACAAAAAATATCAAGTAAATTTTGATCAATTTCATCCAGTTCTTTAACTGTTTCAATGTAAATCAAACTATTATTTTTTACATATACAATAAATTGTTCAGTGGAATAAACATTATGCTCATTTGATGTGGCATCCTGTAATGTTTGAACAATATTTGGATCAACGACTTCTGCTAAAAACTTACCATACAGGTTATCAAAACGACCTGTACCTGAAAAAACAGCCATTTCTGCTACATGATTTTTTTCATCAAGATTATCAAAGACGGCCATAAAACTAGACGTTGATTTTTTATAATCATCATCTGTAAGTCCTACAATCGATAAAACTTGCATTAAAATACCATTAAATAAAGCTTCTAGATTTTTTTCTTTAAAAATTCCTGAAGTCGCATCAATAATTTTTTCTAAGCCCTGGCGATTTTTTTCAAGACGAATAATATCTTCAAATGAACGAAGTGCACTGATCACTGACGTAAATAGTTTCTTTGAGGTTAGTTCTGTTTTTTCTTTATAATCATTAATATCATAATTAAGAATAACTTCACGTTCGGGTGCTTGGCCAGGTTGACCCGTTCTCAAAATTATACGTACAAATTGATTACATAAATCATAACGTATATGTTTAACTGCATCTAATCCCGCATGTTCAGATTCCATTACAACATCAAGTAGTATCAATGCAGTATCTGGATGTTCCATAAGATGTTCAATACATTCCTGAGCAGAATAGGCATGGAAAAATTCAACATCACGATGCTGATATTTTATACCTCTTAAAGCCAGTTTGGTGATATCATGAATAGAATGTTCATCATCAACAATTAGTATCTTCCAAGGACGTACAAGTGAAATCAGTTCAACGTCTAGTTCATCATCTTCATCAGAAAACAAAAACTCATCATCATCCGTCATGTCTATGATTCCTTTGGCTTTATTGTTATAGGAAAATTGAAAGAAAAGTTAACGCCATGATTCAGAGTACTTTTAACATTTACTTTGCCTAGTAATTTTTGCGAAGTAAGATTATAAAGAAGATGCATACCCAATCCACTACCACCTTCCCCACGTTTGGTTGTGAAAAAGGGATCAAAAATTTTGGATAGAGTCTCTTTATCCATACCTTTACCATCATCCTGATAATCTAAAATCACATTAGCTTCCCCATCAGTGGTCGTAGTAATTTTGATTTCACCAAACTCTCCCTCATTATAGCCATGAATTAAAGAATTCATCATCAAGTTCGTCAGAACTTGTGAAATAGCACCGGGATAACTTTCCATAAGAATATTTTTTTCACATTTAATAACAATTTTTATATTAGTCTTTTTAAAAGCTGGAATCAGGCTATTGTGTATTTCATGTAAATAGTCACACAATTCAAATTCACGCAATTCCTCAGATGATTGATCCACTGCAATCTGTTTAAAACTGTTAATCAGATCAGCGGCTCTACATAAATTTGTTAACATGATATTATTCGATTCTTTTGTATCCTTGATATAATCTATGAAATCTGATTTTTTAATTGTTCCTTCTTCAAATTTTTTTTCCAGTTTTTCGGTGATCTCAGTAATATGTGATGATGCCGTGACACCAATACCAATTGGTGTATTAATTTCATGAGCCATACCAGCCACCAGATTTCCTAATGCAGCCATTTTTTCATGTTCAACTAATTGAGATTGAGTTGTTTGTAAAATTTCAAGTGACTCAGCTAATTCATTAGTCCTTTTCTGTAACATCTCAGATCTTATTACTGAATCATATCGACTTTGTTCCAATTCTTTAAACATACTTCTAATATTTCGTATCACAACATAGATAGCAAAAAAACCAATAATCAATGAACTAAAAAAGGTAGATTTAGAAATATTATTCAGATAGTCCAATTCATCTGATAGTTTCAATGATTCACCTTGAGTCATCTTCTTTTTTTCTACAATAAGTGATTCAAGAGCATGCCTCAAACTATTGGTTATCGGATAGATCTCATTTCGAATGATAAATGTATCAAGACGCCATTTATCTGTCTGATAAAGCTCCAGAACCTCAGGTAAATTCTTCATATATATTTTGTGAATATCAGCTAATTCATCTACAAAATATTCATCAAAATTTAATCTTGATTTTATTTTCAATAAAATTTTCATATCCTTAATATTTTGTTCTTGATAAAAAAATATTTGTCTGTAATCCCGATCAGCTCTAGTCGTAAAATAAATACGTAATGCCATTATCATGTTATTCCACGAATTTCTTATTTTTGTCAGTAAAATAATGATGTCATTATCATCTTCAGATATATTATTTAATTTATTAAAAATAATGCTATCCAAACTACCCATAAATTGTTGATGATAAGGGTTGAGCAGTTCCGATGCTTTAGCAATCCCAAGATAATTATTTTGATCATCTTCTCTTAATTCAATCACTTGATCTGCTTTTTTTTGATAATTTTGTAATAATTCTTTTACCGTCTTTTTCAATTCAGTATCAAACTGGATGTATTCATTCGCTTTAGCTTGTAACTTATGCATAGATTTATGAAAACGAGCACGATCAATTATTTCACCCGATAGCAAATATTCATTTAAGGTATTCAATGATTCATAGAGTTGGCGTTCCAGATTCACCATTTCTAACATTTTAGGAATTTCAGTTTGTAAAACAGATTGTGTATGATTTTTGACAGAAGTACTGCTTTGGAGCGTAACACTCAAAGTCATGGCCATCAGTAATAATACCGTAGCATAACCAGCAAATAAGATGAGACTTAATCGATTACTAAGATTAACTTGCATAACACATCTTTTTTTTAAATCTTGCTTAAAGCAGATTTATTAAACAAATATATTCAGGACAATGATGAGTCCAAATGACTCATTTGTATTTCTGAACAACTATTTTTTCACCATTGAAAATAAACACACATTAATGGTATTCATATGAATAGACTAGACCAAATTGTCAATTTATCAAAGAGGGCACTATGATTCATATTGAACCATGCCAATCAATTTAACCACTCAGTTAGCAAGGATACTATTAGAAAATTCGATTAAAATGGATTAGTAAATAATATGTGAGAAAGATAAGACTAGATTTATAACTTGTTAATCTTTTATTATTTCAAACTTTAGAGCCTACAAGTAACAGAAATGGGACAAATTGAAATATATTTGAAAGGATTCATGCTAATAACGTTAGAATTAAATATAATAAAAAATTAAAGTAAGTGTTATGAACTGAATTTTAATTATTAATTTTCTGAATTCAATTAATGAAGTTATTGTCTAATTCGTAACTTCACTAATTTGTAGTCCAATAATAAAGTTTCATCCTTGTAGACCTATAAGTCATTGATTTTATTTAATACAATTCTTTATTATTTATTAAAGTATCATACTAAATCTTTATTTACTTTAAAATTCATCAGAAACACCAATAATAAAGTATCATCTTTATAAAATTTAAAATAAATAGAAGTGGAACAACTTTAGCACAATCAAGTGAATTCGATTCTGGTCGAGAATCTATTAAAACAATAATATCAAAATCAGAACAAGAAAAAGGTCAGGCTACTCAAAGATAACTAAGGCAATGGAAATAAAAAAATAGTACAAACTGTACCTTCATTCTTTAGCTTGTGTTCATTCATTTACCTCTTGATTCAGGGATTATAAACCGTATTATAAATTTTATCTGCATTCAGCCTTACTGCTAGACGGCCCAATTGCACTAACAATGTAAAATAGTAGTCATCAAACTTGTATGTTGTTTTTCCCATCAGGCCAGAACGATAAAAATTATTTCGAAGACAGTCATCACTATATATACGCCGAATATCATTAGTAAAAGTGATATATTCACCATCATCAGAAAAACAATTTACTTTTAATTTAGCATGCTCTTTTAAAAGATTAAGATTATCTAAAACCTTTGATTCTGGCAGTCTGTTTAAATCATCTTTAGTTAATGAAGCGCTAAAAAAATCAATAACAAAAGTATTAATTCCAAAAGCATTTGCAGCACTTCGAAACATCTTATTGAACGCGGAAGTTTTTGCTGGAAAACCAGCTTTAAAAAGTGTCTCAGCTCCAACTCCCAAATCAAAACGAGAGGAGTCATTACTAAATGGTATTTCTGTATCAGCATTTGAGTCAATAATAATAATGACTTTTTTTCTAGTTTTTGAAATTTCTTTTATTGGTTTAAAAATTTCTAATGCCGTTTGGTAACCATAATTATCATATATCCCACCATCTACAAGTGTAAGTATATCTAAGGACGATTTATTCTGACTGCAAAAAAATGAATCATATAAGTCTGAATTTTTATCACATATTTTAGTAGTTGCTATGCTATGATAAAAACCTGGTACACTTCCACTGGTGGCGACTGCATATGATACTGGAAGATTTTCAATCCCTTTTTCTACATCATATTTTAAATTACTATTGCATGCATAAAACTTATTAATTTCATAATGTTTTATATATTGATTAGAAAAAACAAAATTTGATTGATTGCCAGCAATAGTTGTATTTGAGAAAAGATAAGGCAGTTGTGGCTTCTCAGAAGATTTTATAAATAAATCTCCCAATTTAAAACCTTTAGTAATATTATTTTCTATACCTAATGCTAAACATGAATTTTTTTCTTTAGTGAAATCTAAAAATCCCCTTTTTATCTCCGATAATCTATTTTGTAATTTATAGTCATTACTATTTTGGTGATGACGATCGGCTAAATATGATGCGACCCCCCAACTTCCTCCAGATACAGTAGAAAAATAGTCGACTTCATTTAGAATATTTAATTCTTTTCTTTTTGGTTTTGTCCATTCTCCTAAATTTTCCAGTTCAGCCAAAACACCTAATGAAAATGCAGCTGCTCGTGCCCCTCCTCCAGAAACAGAAACAAGAAATTCAGTTTCTTTTAGATCTTGTTGGGGTCTTTCAGACTGCGGGGCAAATTCTTTCAAATGTAAATTAGGAGTTTCTCTGATAAAAGAAACGGCCTTTTCATCCAGGCTATTAAATTTTGTAGGATATGGTACCGAACTTAAAGTTTCACACCCTGATAGGGTAATAGCAATAAATAGTAGTCCTATTCTTTGTTTCATTATATTCCTTTATTAAATTTATAATATCTATGATAATTCTGTCCTACAACACAATATTTCTACATACAATCACATAACTCGTTCTGACTTTATCGGTTATTGAATAACAATATTCAATTAAAAAACAACTTATACAACAAACTTGCAAACATAACAAATGAAAGTGAGAGTTTTCCTATAGTCTTTATTAATATAGTAAGAGATAATTTAAATAATTTCTACCTTTCCAAAGCGTTCTCCCATTTTTAAGGAAAACATTTGATGTTAGACAAAGAACTATTCGATCTATTATATGAAGCATCCAAATCTATCTATAGTGCCTATGTGTACAATGTATGGACAACTACTGCGCTACTTGTTGCTTCAATCGGTTGGTTTTTAACATCAGATCATGCCAGAATATTTCTAGGACAGCAGGGGTTGGTAAGAAAAATAAGTATTGCAAGTTTATCATTACTTGCATTATTTCATTCTTTAATATTATTTATTACACAATACAAATCACAATCAATTAATTTATTATTGGAATCAGCAGCCTACGTAAAAGACAACCATATTCCTCAGCACTATTATTCACAATATCTTGTTCCCAATTCATGGCCATATGCCAGCTCTTTTCTAAACTTTATTTTATTCTATTTACTTATTTATTTTATCTTATCGACACCTAAGTTTATCAACAATAATATGGATATAAAGTCTAATTGAGAAAAATAAAAAACATAAATACTCTGTATGCTTTCGCTATATTAATATGATTTTTAAAGTAACTATGTTTGTTATTATGATTTTCTGTTTTATACTAGGTTTTTGTCTAATTTTAAATACTTGTTAATCCACAGATAAAAGTATGTGTTGCTTTATAGCAACTGGAGTTATAGTCAAATCTTAGATAATAATCTAATCATTTCTCCAGAGACAAAGAATTTTTTGACCTGAACCTTTTACTATATTTGTTAATTGAACAATTATTGCCTCATCCTCTATAGAGGCTTTATCAAAATTTGGTTTTATATTTATAATTTGCAAGATTAGTTCATATTCTGTGATTTCTAATTTATTATTTATCTGATTTGTTAACAGTTTACTCAATAGTTCAGAGTCATCATCCAAATCACCCATAGCATTCGATATTTTTATTACCTGAGATGGTTCAAAACTAATAATTTTAGCACCTTTATTAGGAGTATATAAATGCCCATTAATTAAATTAGATTCATCATAAAACCACCCTACATTATTACCCTCTTTTTTTACTAATATGTTTCCATGTAAATTACTAAAAAGAGGGGTCCTCATGGCTCCAATACGTGATGAGCGCGAAGCAAATTGATTTAAAATTAATTGGGCACTATCATGCCTTAATTGCCCAGATATTTCATAATTTTCAAGTTGCTTTAAAAATATTTTAATTGTTGGTGTTTGAGGTCTCGTGAGAAACCAATGAATATTTGCCCAAGAATTACCATTAAAGTAATTACTTGTAGTTGCCTGTTTATCAACCCGTTGTTTGTCATCGATGAACCCTAAATCTCCAGGAAATAATAATAAATGATGTGCTTCATAATTATTATATACAATATGTGCTTTATCACATGGCTGTGTTAGATTTACAAGAATATTATTAGGAGCTTTACTATTTCGTAATACTGTTCCAAATCGTATATATTTCATAAACCATTCATACTGGCCTTCATCTTGAAGATGAATGTTATTTTCAGTGTCGCTTTTGTCATCAGTTGTATCGACACTAGGCAAAGGATAAGACTCATTAGCTTCATACCATTTTTCTCTATGCCATTCGACATCTCCCAACAATTGCCGTAAAACAATTCTAGAGTCACTTATTTCTGTACCTTGTTTTAATGATGGTATCTTAAATAAGGCAGTTTCTAGATTTTTAGTTTCACCAATAGGAAATTCATCTTTTTCAACTAGTGCAAGGATGTGTTTACTAAAAAGCTCAGCCATATATTCTTCAAAATAAGCGTGATCTTCTTTAGCTGTTTTATATAAGATATTGAGAGAGTGTGCATCAAGGCCCCACAAATCATCAGAAAGATTATTTACCGAATTTTTCAGCTTTTTGCCCCACGAATCAATAAAGCCTTCAATTGGATCAATTAAATCTCGTTCATTTGCTAATTGTTCAAATGTACACATCCATGATAATAAATCTTTTTTGTTATCATGCCTTGGTTTACCCATAATTCTAAAGCGACTACTAGTAGCTCTAAGTTTAGGACGTAGTCTTAAAAATTGATCTTTTAGCTCCTGGTGATGTGATGACATAAGAAGAAACAACAATGGAGAAGTATTGTCTTTGTTTTTTTCCAAAAATTCTTCTATCAAAGAAATAGACTGATCCGTGGATTCATCTTTGAGGTAATAATCTATTAAAATTAGATCATAATCTATATCAAAATTAATTTCTTCACGACAGGACATTTCATGTATTGGGCAGTTTACTTCACTTTCAATCAACCACTGCTTAATAAGAATTACTCCTGCCGATGCATCTTTTCTATGTGATAAAACATTTTCAGCTGCTTGTTTAAAAAGTATTGGAGCATTATTTCTAATAACATCATCAGATAAAGAATTAACAATATCATTAGTTGAATCATGTGGCTTATTGTGTAATTTAAGAAGTTTGATCAGTTTTTCATAATCTTCATAATCAGGATCTTGCAGTGCATTTACAGCTAATTCATTTCCTCCATGCTTTCTCAAATCTTTTAGTGAGATTGTATTTCTCAAATCATCATCTATAATTGCAATATTTTTAATTTTAGCTATATTAAATGACTCTATTAAACTCATAGTTTTTCCATAGGTAATTGAAAGTAAAATGTCCTTAATCTACCATCATCACTAGCTTCCTTATCAAGCTCAATAATGGAACCATGATGCATTGCAACTTCTTTCGCAATATATAATCCAAACCCCTTACCATCTTTTTTTAAAGAAAATCCAGGTTCAAATATTCTTTCTCTATCCGAGGACGCAATTCCCGGTCCTGTATCAGAAATACTAATAACATTAGCTTTAGAATCAATATTAATATAGATTTTCTTTGAAGTATGACCTGGCATAATCCTTTTATTTAACCAATATACAGAATTACTTAACAGATTTTCAATCGCTAAACAAAAAAAGCCTCTGACCATCTTAACAATAACAGACTTATCTGTGCTAATTTCATCCACCGTTAACAAAACCTCAATTTCATGGCGGAGAAACCGAGATGAATACCCTTCTAAAATAGTTTTAATAAGTTTATTAGCATCAAATTTTACTTTTCCTTGACGACCATTTGTGCTTAAAGGGTCAAGTTGTCTTAATCTGGTATTTATAGATTTCACTTCAGCTTCTAATTTCATCAATAAATCTTTTGTGACACCACTAGAACTCTTTGAAATTTTATCTAATAAGCTCCTAGTTTGTGTAGTAGTTCTTGTCAACTCATGTAGTACACTGTTCATTACAGTGCCTACTCCAGCGAGTTCAAGAATATTTTCACGTTGTTCTCTAAGCATAGACATTGCTTGATTGTATTTTTTTACATGTGTCGAAATATAATGTAAATTCTCATCAATTGCAGCGACTTCTCTGTGTAGCTGTTTGGGCACTTTTTTCCTTATTACACTTAAATTTTTTGTTGCTATTTCAATTTTATCCTCTATATGCTCTGTGCCAGTTTCAGCTAATTCTGTTAGTTTTTGTTTCTTTTCCATTTCCCCTTCGTGTTTAATTTTCTCTTTTAAAGTTGCAATGGCAAATTTAGAGATCAATGCAATCAAATTGCTTGTTATTTTATTCTCAATAAGACCTTCACGGTTTGAGCGATCAATTAAGTGTGGGTTTTTATCAGCAGATATTTCTAAAGCACCAATTGTTTGAATACTATTAAGAAAAAAACCTCCACCTTTTAATGCCTTTTTATCCAAATTAAACCAGTCTCCATCTTTATCAGAACCACTCACTCCAACACGAAATTCATCTCTATATATTGCGATACCTCCTGACCAATTATCTAGCTCATCTCTCAACCTCTTTAAGTCACTTCCCAACCCCATTCCAGCTAATTTCCGTCTATTATACCAACGTATGACTAAACGAATTGGCCCAATATCTTTAAGATCCTTTATTGATAATTCCAAACTATCAGATACATCTAAAAAAGTTCTACTATCATAGTCAGTTTTATTATCATGCTTTACATCTGTAATTTCTATTGTTAATGCTACATTATTACTTTCTTTAATATTACTTGGATTTAGATTCATGATTAAATGCTGGTCAGCTAATGCCCATAATTCTTCATCCAGTTTTTTTATGGCAAGTGGAATTTCATTATTGAAGCTAACATCTATTGGAAAACGCAATTTATTTTCTTCAAAAGGATTTCTTAGTCGTCTTAAGTGTTTTTCAATTAATCCATCATTTATAGATTTCTCACTCCAATCAGCTTCTAAACAAGTGATTCGAATTATAGTACCTGATTCAGAATACTCAGGCTTCTTTCTATTTAAAATAGGAAAATCTATTTCATCAATTGATTTTTTTGGATCTTCAAATTCATTCCAGTTAAAATAAATAGTATTAGCATCGTTTAAGCCACTTACCCAAGATGTAACAGTAGCTTTTTTTCCAAGCCTCATCATAGCTAAACGGCCTATGCCTTTATTTCCTAACAAGGGACGTTCTGGTGCATTTTTATTACGTTTATTAAGTTTTGAATCTGTGCCTATACGTAAAAAAACATCATTAAGATCATCTCTGGTCATCCCACAACCAGCATCTTTAATCTCTATAAAATTAATTTTATCCAATACGTCATTAGCTTGATCAGTTTTACTTGAATTCAAAAGCTCACTTATTATTTTTATAAAATTTTTGTGTTGTGATTCATTAGTATTCTTTTTAAGATAATCAATTACATTATCAATTTTTTCTGAAAATGATTTAGTTTCTTTATCTTTTAATATATTTTTTGCAACAGCTAGCTTAGATATAGGTAACAAAAATACAATTTTAATTTTAATTCGCTTAGAACCTGCATCAAATGAATTTTTTATTAATTCATATAATGCAATTTCATCAGAAGTTATTAACTCAGCACCAAGATGAATTAATGTTCGGGCTGCAACACTAAAATTTGCCATTAACTATTGCCTATTCTATTATTTAAAGAATTGTGTGAATAATTTTATTGCGTTTCATTTATGACATATATGACATGCACCATTTCCCTCATCATCACCATAAACATCATCTATATCAATTGGCTTTAAATTAATTGGCAACAAAGGGTTTTGTGGGCGCTTATTAGACTTGTTTTTCATACGTTTTTCAAAATCATCTTTAATTTTTTTTATTCTCTCAGGACGTTCTATTTCTTCAAGTGATTCTTTATCCGTCCATGTAAAGGGGGAATCATTTTCAATAGCATTTTTTTCATACATTTTAGCTTCTTCAAATAGTTCAGGATGCACTTCTTTTAACCTTACCCATTCAATTTTCTGTTGAAAAAAACAAAATGAACATCCACTTCTTGAACGCCATTTATAGTACTTGGGCCAACCAATACCAGATGCAGTCAAAATATCCCATACATCATCTTTATGAATATCATTTTCTCTAAATGGATATTTAACTAATAATTTTTCATCTTTAGAATTGAAACCTTCCCGATAATCTTCATCTGCTCTAATTGCAACATAGCTATATACAGTATCACCAGATTTTATCCATTGATTTACCCATCTTTTAAAAGGAGCGAGTTTAAGTTGCCGAGTACACCATCGAGTTTGAGGTGCAGGCAAAAAATATTTATATTCACGTAACCAAAAATCAAAATCTCTATCTGCATTAATACGGTGAATGGGCTTACCCAAAAAACCTTCTAATTGCACAAGATACTCATATACCTCTGGTAATTCTTTACCTGTGTCAGTAAAAAAATATTCGATATCAAGTTCTGGAAAATTTTGACGCATATAAATCGCAAGAGCAGCACTATCTTTACCGCCAGATATTCCTAATACATGTTTATCAGCCATTTTCTCTAACCTTTATTAATTTGATTTTAAAAGACGAGCACCAACTTCTGCAATGGCGGCTAAAAAAATATTCACATCTGTACCTGAACTCTCATGTTTACTTAGTAAATCACCAACAATGTTATTAACTCTTTCATCATTAACTTCTACATCTAAAATGTCTGAAACTTCGTAACCACCTCCCGAGCCAAAGATTACAGCCATGGAACGCCTTGAATTAACTCCATTTTCAAGAGAAGCTAATGCTTCAATTTTTCGATAATTTAAAGACCATTCACTTAGTTGTATAAGAGCCGAGTCAATATCTCTGTCAATCCATTCTGATGATGATTTCGTAACAGATAGGCTTAGTAAACCTTCAATATCTTCATTTGACCCTGAATACATACTCAAACGACCAATAAATGCATCGAGTCTAAATTCACCAGAGATACCGGAAATTTTTTCAGCACGTTTCCTAAGTATGCTTAAATCCCCGTGATGATCAAGTGCCTTAAGAATCTTGGATGCAACTTCATCAAGCATTTTAGGGTATGCAGAAATTAACTCATTAATTGATTGAGCCACTTGTTCTGCAAGGTCTTTTCCCTGAACATGAAAAATACTAGGTAAATCATTAAAAATAACTTTATGCGGATCAGATGCCTTTAATAGCATTTGCCTAATTTTTTTAGTTCGAACAGATAATGCATCTGTTTTTTTTGTCCAATTTGGTAAATCATAAACTAATGCAACAAGAGCTCGTGCTGAGTCTAAAGGATCAGGTGAAATTTTTCTTTTTAGATGTTTAGTTAGTGCGTCTGATAAGTTTTTGAGTAATTTTTTACGTTGTTTTTCAATCTCTATATATCTAAAAGCAATACGCTTTGGTTCTTGTAACCATTCATCTATCTGAACTTCATTAATTTCAGGAATGAACATATTTTCTACATACATTGCTAAGCATTGACGATTAGCTAAAAAGTATGAAAATACAAAAATTGGTAAAAATCCTTTTTTTATACCATATGGTGGTCTGTTAAGTAGTTCATAAATTTCTGCTAAATCAATATTACCATTTTTTCTCGACTTAATAATATTATCAAGAGCCTCCCATGCAGGAATCACTGAACCAGCTATCATAGAACTTGATGTAGTTGGGGCAGAAAATCTCCACACCTCATTGTAACAGTGATGAATGCCAGTAGATTTTAATGCGGTATAATATAAACCTGCTTCTACAGGATAGTTTTTGAATGATAAGTTTTCTTCATCTTGATGGTTTATCATTCTATACATTAATTCACGTCTAGCTTTGGAAACATTGCTACTTATTACTTCTCGGTTTAATAGCTCACTATATATATAAGGAGATGATTTATAAATATCATCTGCTAGCTCAGATGCTAAGCGAGTTAACCCTGTTGATTTATTATTTTTTATTTCCTCACCCTGAACAAACCATCTTGCAGAATCAAAAGCACTTCGAATTTCTTCTTCTAGTTCAGATTTTACAAGAGCTGTTCGTGAAGCAATTTCTTTTCTTGCAACTGAATCACCTTCAATTGTTGTTGTATTATTAACAATTTTATTTAATGATGATAATTCAATTCCAAGCTCTTTTATTATTTCTGAATTATTTGGAATACCTATAATTGCTGGAAATTCTGAAGATGATTTAGAGAACTTTTTTGCCAATGTAACATGTGATCTTGCTGATATATTATTATTTTCTAAGAACAACACAAAATATCCACAACACCCTTGATCACTTTTAAGAGTTTTTATACGGTTTTTAATATCATCATTCATTGCAATTGTGCGATTAAACCAACGAATACTACCAGTATTTTGATAATGCCTTTTTGCAACAATTGGATTCAAACTACTTAGTTCAAGTAAAGCGTTACTATCCAGTGAATTAATATCTTCTTTTGTATTTAAAATTGCATTATTAAGATCAAAGTCACTTCCTGCAAAGATGGCCCATGCACTAAGATGTTTCCTGTAAACAATAATTGACCATTCTGCTAGTTCTTTCAGTGCTTTTTCAATCTTAATTCCAGATACAAGAAGTTCTGAGATTTTTAATATTGAAGTTTCAGCATACAAACCAGACCCATTACTAAATAAATCTATTAATGCAATAGTTTTTGCTAAGTGCACATGCAATGTTAGACCTTTAGACTCAGCACGCTCAACGGCATCAACTGCCACAGACCATCTATGACCATCAGGAGAAGCTATAATTGACAGTTCGTGATTAGCTCGCAAATAATCCCAATACATTGCAGGAATATACATATTACTAGGCTTTAAATCTTGACCACGTAAAAACTCTTTAAAACTCATGGGTTCAATAGATGATAAAAAACTAAAAGTACTTCGCTCACTTTGGCTGAACCGACGTTTGGAAATTTGTCCAATAAGAATTGTTGTTATTGGATGTAAAGGCCAGCTGTTATATAAAGTACTAGCTAGTGTTTGATGAGTTCCTGGACGCCTTTTCTCAATTGTCTTTGCCACATTTTCAGACCATGTTACAGTCTTCTTATGATCATATTCATCTGAAAGCACTACAGCTTGACTTATTAACTCTATTACTTCATCAGTAGCTGAAATGATTGGGATATCTACATATCTCCCTTGTACCTTTGCCCATTCATTCCTAACCTCATTACCCAAACGAATTGCATATTGCTCAAATGCTTGGTGCAAAATTCCCACAACTATTAAATTTCCATTACAACGATTGGCAGCTTCAGCTAGTTCTTGATAAAAATAAATATCTTCTCCAGTTTTTGAAGCAGCTTCTAAAAACTTACCTAATTCATCAATGACTAATAACACACCACCTTTCTTTTTTGTTTCAGCTAATTTTGTGAGTGATGTAATAATTTCTTCCCCAGTCGATATTTTTTTCCTACTACCTGGAGTTATTGTATTTATAGTGTTTGCAATAGATAAAACAACATTATCACGTTTTCCAACAACTGGGAGAATTATCCAGTTATCCTTTTCAGCTGAAAAAACTTGATTAATAATATGTGTTTTTGATACACCTAATATTTTCTTTGCTTTTACTTTAAGCCTCTCATTAGAAGAAACTAGCGAGCACAAAAGTAATGCTAACGATGACTTACCACCTCCATATGGGCCTGTCCATGTAAATGCTCTTTGATTGCTAAGTTTAAGATGTTTAGCAGTAGTTTCCAATACATTAAGAGCTGTATTTTGACAGATATACCCTTCTAATGATGAGGTTTTCTCAATATCAACATCAATTTTAATTGATCGCTGGAATTGTGGAGAAACCCTTACAAGATCTGATAGTTTCTTATTCATAGGCTAATTCCAATAATTTATATTTATCTGGATATCCATCCTTTCGTATCACTTGCCTTATTCCTGCACTATCAGACCAAATTATCTTTCCATTCGTTATTGATTCTAAATCTATTATGTAATCTGCAATTGAATTTTCATCTAATTTGAAAACTCTACCTGGAGAACCATAGTCATGTACAATTGAGTCGAATGAAAGAGTGTTTATACCAAGAGAATATTCATCCCAAAATTCTAATAGTGCAAATGCAAATAATCCCGAATGTAAAGTAGTTTTCGTACCTCTACGAAAACAAAATGAATTCTTAGCATCCGAGATTAATAAACCTAAATCAGCAAGAATTGGTTCAGAGGTATCTTCAGGAGAACTTTTTGAGACTTTTGGAATATAGCTCCTAAAACACACATCAATATCTGTTTGAATTGATTTATGAGAAATATTCTGTTCTTTATCTTTTATATATTTTATTAATGAGTCATATATATTCTTTTTTTCAAAACTAGCTTGAGTAACATAATTAAACAACCACGCCCAAGTTGTAGATCGCACTGCTCTATTTTTTCCTCTTCCAGTTAGAATCCAGTGTATAAGCCAAGGAGTTGAATTATGTTCACCATAAGGATCTAACCCATTATTATTTAACAACATTTCGCCTAAACGTGTAGATTGATATCCACCATCAACATACTTTACAATATTACATGCAATAGCCCAATGTCTGATCGATGCAACCATATTTTTTCCCACACCAAATCGTACAATTGCATCATTATCTGTAAAAATATTTTTTGGAGCTATTTCTGAATATTGTGTGACGGCTTTGTATGACTTTGACAGCCATAATTGCCTCAGAGGAAATGTTTCATGTCCTGAAAAATGACCTTTATAATTTTCATTGAATAAGAAGCTTTTCATTATTTTACCTATTTCACACTGGAGACACTCTCCAGTGTTAACCATCTATACTGGATGATACCACCAGTGAGAATTTTGTCAAAATCAAAATGTTAAAAATTGATATTTCTAGCCTCAGTTCAATATTAGATATGATTATTGTGGCTGTTCCTCTAACCATGCTATTTCATCTATTTAAAGTATCTCCATTTGAAGAAAGGGGCCTGTCGAGGCCAATTGATCAACTGAAATCATTATAATAATCAATCTGTTAAAATTTCACATTACTTATTTTTGACTGTATATTTTGGCTCAAACACTAATACGTTTTCTATAATTTTAGCAAGTTAATAATTACAAAACATGCCTTTATCTATTTTTTATCCTTCATTATTGAATAAAGCCTATCTGCCAACCTCTCAATTGACTTAGGATCAATTAATATTCAACTTATATAATTCCTTCTACTTTCTTCATGATAATATTCTTTAAAATAGCCTGCTGTTAGCACTACATTAATAACAGTATGATCCGATCCCTTATCAATTAAGACATCAAATGTAGTATCCAGACAATCAGATTCAAACCAATTAAGATCAGAAAAATCTGCTGGAAACGCACTTATTTATATTGACAAGGTTTCACGCTAACCTGCTTGTTTATTTTGTGAGTTAAATTTGACACTTTCGACTTTACTAATATTAACTGACACTTATGAAAAATGTATGATTTCCTGCCACTTCACACCTACATTTAAACACTTTTAATATTTATTATGGCTCTTTTGACCCAGGATTCAAGCGTCTCTTTTTCATGAATAATTTTATGATCGGGATGCCCCAAAAAAGCACGACTAATTGTAACTTCATGGATATTTTTACGTTTCCAACTCAGTGAGTTATTAATCAAATCCGTCAATGTCGTTTCTATGACTTCACTAATATTTAGATCAGATTTAATACGACAAATCAGTGTTGATAATGAATCACCCTTGGCAAGTTCCACTTCCAGAATATGAACCTGGGTATCCTGATTCTTTTGAATAATGGCATGAAGGTAGTTTCGATGACGTCCATCAATTTTATATAACGTTCGACTTCGTCCTTTAGGAATTCTTTCTATATGAATAGAGATTTTCCATTTTGTTTTTTTTTCTGACAGTTTAAGTAGCAATTGTTTAAATACATCAAATTTATCAATACCGTCCAAATGTTCTGGCTCCTTCATTATATCAAAGTCAGCTCTTGGTTTTTTCCCAGTTTTATCTCCCTCCGTAATTCCTACTATTTCATCTTCTTGTATTTCATCTAACACACTCTCTGTACCTTCAGGCATCAATTTATAATGTCGGGGGCATCTTCTGGTATCGATTTCCAAGTCAAAATGTAAGCCTGATTTTGATATATGAATAATCCGGTGCTTGTTGCCTGATGTCGGTGTTAATTCCGTATCAATTTCAATATTATTAGGTTTGCCCTTTGAAGTTGTGCTTGTTTTTTCTTTTGTATTATTTTCAATACTATCAGCTTTATAATCTTCAGGATGTGAAAAAATGACACTATCTACCTTTGGTGCCTTAACACCCGCCAGAGATGTTATTTCCCGAATATAACGATGTTTTTGATCACGAGTTGTGAATCCTGACCAGGATAATTCTACTGCTGATAAACTTGGGGGTATAAAATCAAATGTCCATCGATCATGGTCATTATATTGCTGAGTGTTTCGATTTTTATATTTAAAGATGGAACAAAAACTGTCTTCTACTCCTTCATCAAACATTAACCACGCAAAGTATTTTCGATATTCAGGACTGTTAATATAGGCTACTGGTACATTTGGCATAAAATCAATTCGTCCCTGCCAATCAACTAACCCCACTCGGGCTAAAGTTTTAGTTGTGCCTTCAAGAAATGCTGTTCGTACTAATTCTGATGAATTAAAGTGCAGCCTTCTAGCTAGTTCTATCACCGGTAGCCAATAGCTGTAACCATCCACTTTAAGCTTATAAACTACTTGTGTGCTTACTTGTTCTTTGTATTCCTGCATACGTTTTAATTCATTTGGCATTTCACTAAGTGTAGTCTTTTGCCACTGTTCCATGCTTGGGAGAACAAAAGTTCCTTTATATCCATTGATATTTTTTATTATATTTTCAGGAGGGAAATGACTGCCCGGTGTTAAGAATGGTAATGCATCAATAGGAAATGCTTTTTTTATACGTCCTCCACTTTCTAATTGAAAATAGGCAACCACTCGCCAATCACCATTTCTTTTTTTGAAAAAATCACCTAATAATACGAGTTTGGAATTATCAGGAACCTGTTTAAAATAGGTTTGGTAAGCCATCTACGTCTATTCCTTCAACGTTTTTTAATGTATCACGTACTTTTTTTGTTAGTTTTTCTGATTTTAATCCTGCCCGTCTGATTATCATCCATATTTTTACGGGCTTACCTTCTTCTATTAATTCTTTTACTACTCTATAAATTCGTCGTTGCTGATAATCTGAAATTGTTTCTGCATTAATATCTAAAAATGCTTTGCACTTTGGTAAGTCAGCCAAGTGTTTTTCAACCATTGCACGTTGCTTTAATTGATGAATAAACCAGGTTTGCGTTTTTCTTGGTGAATTTTCATTGTCTATGTTTTCTTTTTTAATATTTTCAAGTTGTTGGTGTATTTTTGTATCTCGGGTATCCCAGTCAACCCGATAGTTTTCTCCTCGGTAGGACTTTCTTTGAGGACAATTTTGTTTCAGCCATTGATTATCATGACGGTACAACCATGTATAAAGAGCAGCCCCATGCTCAAGTTGTCGTAAATTTTTTGTACCATGTTCTGGAAAATTGTCCTTTAATGTTAACCATTGTCTACGATGCTCATTAATAATCTTTTTACTAATGGATGAATCTTTTTTAGCATTCACAATTGTCATTACTTTTGACTTAGGTAATTGCTGCACTTCTTCTAGTAAAGCAATTATCGACTGATTTGGTCTGATGGTTTGTAAAACAGTAAGATGCCTAAGTGGGTGAAAACTTTTACGATGTTTGCGAAAAATATTAACCAACCAATCATTATCGGAATCAGAAGATATTGAGCATTGTAGTAATTTTAGACAATTATTAGACCAATTATCTTGTATTAGTTCATGTATGCCTGAATGATTAATTCTTTTACCTGTCATTAATCCTATTTCAGAAGCCATTTGTTGATAAAATACAGTCCATTGCCATGTGGTTAATCGGATATTAATGGAGTATTCTAATAGTTGTTTAAACTGAACTGAGATAGTATAAAGCTTATGATATGATTTATTTTTTGTCTTTATGTCTATCATTTTATCAACTAGTTGTGAATAATTTGCAGCATAAAACTGATGCTTCCCATCTGGACGATAATGCTGATCTGAATGATGTAAAACACAATGATGAACTGAACAAAAATAAACACCAGGCAATTGATGTTCTCTACGCCAGTATGTTTCACCTAAATTGATTTTTTGTTCTTTTATACACAAAGGGCAAAGCCTCAAATATTCAGGAAGCGTCACGGAAGAAGCTGAGATCCCAATCCTTGTATGAATATTTGCACCATAATTTGACATTGACGATTCTATGGCCTGTTCTGCATGCTCTGGTGTTATAAAGGGTAAATAGGCAGGGAGCAATGTATGGTTTTGTATTATTTCCTGTGGTGTTATAGACCACACATCTTTCACTCTTGTACTCAGTTCTCTGAGATGGCTTGGGAAATCTATAATTGCTGCAGCCGTTTTTACACCAAATAAATCAGAAATTATTTCTTTTTGAACTTCCGTACCTGTGTGGATTCCATATCTTGCAATCAAGCTATACAGAATTTCAGATTCATAGGATTTTGGGAAATAAGCCAGCATAAATACTAACCATGATTAAACAATTGTTCTACTTCAAATATACTTCCGTGTTGCTGCATATTTGAATACATAGATTTGTCTCCTTTATCTGAATATATTTTCCTCAGGTCTTTTTCTGGTAATTCCTGCCACTGTGCAAATTGCTTGCTTTTGTTTTTTGTACTCGTCTCTTTATTTTCTTTTTTGTCTTGAGCCATCATACCAGTGATTCGATGTATCATTTGCATGATTGAAAATTCTGGATTGCTATTGAGTGTCTCGGTAACTAATGGTGTCGCAATATCATTAGCAATACCCATTTCATTGAGTAGTTTAATTATTGATTTTGCTTTGTCGGGATCTTCCGAATTAATTGAGTCCTCTTTTTCTTCCTCACTATTTTGTACTGCAATTTGGTTTTCAAATGATTGAATCATCTTTTCTTCAATAGCAGGCATTTTTAAATCTCCATATTTGGCAATTTTATCTGGATCTCCACTTTTTAGAGCTGCCAGCATTTTATGAACGGGGATAAATTCATCCTCATATACTTTTTTTAATAGCCCCGTTGTTATTGTCTCTTTACCTATTAAAATTGCTCGTGATTGTGCAAGACAAAAGAGTTTTATCAAAATATCAAAGACACCTTGTGATAAATCATAGAGTACATTTTTTATATCATCATCAATGGGTTGCTCATTACTTAACCATTGATATTTCCATAAAACTTCAACTAATCGATCCCAACTTTCATCTCTTTTTAATCTGTCCCATAGCATACTTCCTTCACCTGTACTTCGTCTGGCCTGACGAAATTCACCTGCAAATATTGGCATGGCTTGAGGTGTACCAACGATTATTACTGACACGCCTATGGTATTTACCAGTGTCACTAGAAAATTCAGAATTTTTTCTGATCCACCTCCCTTGGCAAGACTGAGATGTTGAAATTCGTCTATTACAAGAACACCAATTACATGTATATTTGCCAGTTGAGCAGCACTTGTCAGCAGATAGCCAATTCCTTTTCTTGAACCACCATATTTTTTCGCATAATTGGTTCCCAGACGTCGATCTAATGCATAAAAAAAACTTAAGCATAGTTCACTAATAGAACCATCATGCGGGCAATCCACTTTCAGCCACGGTACTTGTATCAGGTTATAGTCAGAATGATAAATGGCTCTGGGGTATGCCGAAAGCAGTCTGTTTAATGTAGTTGTTTTCCCCGAACCAGAAACACCAAATAGGGCCATTGATGATGCAGTAGAATCAACATTTTCATGTACATAAGCGGTGAGATCTTTTTGAAGAATTTTTTCATATCCATTATTCAACTGCTTTTTAAAATTTGCACTTTTAGGATTCTTTCCCAAATATCCCTGACGGATCATTTGTGATAACTTTCTCTCCAATACAATATGAATGGATAGCGGTTGAAAAAATGAGGTTGTTATTCTGGCAATGGCATGAACACGTATATGAGGTGGAATATTAATTTCTGCTTCATTAAAGCTTGGCAGTGATCGTAGTAATTTTTTTGCCTCTTTCAAATCCATAATTTCTGGAAGAGCACTGATTAATGGATTTTCAGCGTATTCTGGCAAGCCTGGATCAATATACTGAGCTTCCTGAATAATATCTGGTCTACCTTCACTCATCATCATCTTCCTCAAATAAATCATTCAGCATATTAGGTATATCATAGCTTGTTTCTGGTTTATTTTTGCTATTAATGGGAACAACCTCCGCTATAGATGGCTTTCCTGTTACATTGCTTTTAGCTTGTGTTTTTTTCATGCGCTCATGTTCTTTCTCTTCAATCCTGTTTTGTCGGATCCCTTTTGTCTGCTGTGACTTAGGTATATGTGAGACATCGGGTTTTGCTGATTTGGCTGTTTCTGCTATACCTTTTAGATGATAATCCAGCTCTAATTCACCCGATTTTTTCTTGAGCCTGGACGTTGCAGCAGTACTGGCCTTAATATCATTTCTTTGCCATGCCTCCCAAATAGTCATATCAGAAAATTCCCGACTACGAGGAGTCAATGTTGCTATCCAGTATTCATCATATTTATTGTTGGGTCGGATATATATCTTGTTGGCTGAATAGGGATCATAGGCAACGGTGATTTTTTTTACACCTGAATAGTTTCGTTCAAACCATCCCAAGCCTAAAGCTTCTGCATTAGTGTAGAAACACTTGAATAAACATATTCCTTTTTCTGTGATTGTTGCTTGTGTATGCGGCAATAGATTGATGCTCACCAAATCTTCAGGGGCTCTTCTTAATTTTCCCGTTCTGTATTTAATTCCCCACTCCCATAGTGTTCTTGGGTTGTGCTCTAAGGTTGCAGGTATATCGGCATCTGGATCATATTTTGTTAGACAATGATCATTGTTGTAATAAAGAATGCAACGAATGATCATTTGGGTAAATTCATGAAGTGTTAGTGTGGCATCTAAACGATAATCAGGACCGTTTCTTTTTTTACCAATAGGTATGCCAGGCACATAACCTTCAACATAGGGCTTAAACTTAACTTGAATCGTTCTGAAATATCGTTCAACTATTCCTTTCCAATCAGCTCTGTAAGCTGCGGCATTTTCAATACTGACATGAAATGCTTTACTTAATACTTCGATATGTCTACCCAGCATTTCTCCTTTATCAGCCATAATCACTTCAGGCAGGCCAACTGCAGGCCATTGTTCAGGACTTATATCTATATCAAAAACTTTACAAAATTCCTGCTTTTCACAAACCGTATTGGCTAAAGCTTCCATCGCACTCACCCAGGATGGACTTTCCAGACCAACATAAACACCGGTCACTAAACGACTAAAAACATCAACAACAATATAAATTACTGGACGACCAATGATCTTACTTCGGTCAATGCTTGATACTAAATAGACATCACCTATTGTTGCATCAATTTGATAGCGACTTCCTGGACCAGCCACTTCAGCAGTTGAAGTACCTAGGACAGGTCGAAAATCTTTAAGATAATTAACATCGCCTTCTCTGCGTTTGGTCACTTCTATTGGTGAATATTCCTGTTTAAAGAAATAGTTAAACTGCATTTCTGTGGGTGCTTCTGCGATAGCCATGGGATCTTTCTTTAGTGGATCAATACCAAAAGCAATCAGCATTTGATTAAAAGCATACGTGAACTCATATTTACCTTTCTTCAAATAGCTTTTTTCTATAGCAACACGAAAAATTTTACGGATATTATCATCAACATTAAGACCATGACCTGGTGTTCTTGTTCGTGGTCTGCCTCGTTTTGATTGACCGGCTTTTCTTTTCTCCCCTGCAGAGCCACATTTATCATAATTTGCACTTAAGGCATTTTGGCAATTACCAAATTTCCAATATCTGCGAAGATACCGGTAATAGGTTTGTTTTGTGACACCATGTTTTTTGAACGCGTCATTTATAATAATTCCTCTTTCCTTACGCCTGTAGATATCAGGTTGTAAGTTAACAACATCTTTAATGGCATTCCATGCTTTTTTCTGTATAAGTTCTGATTTTGAACCTGCTTTGGGCGATGTCAGGACTTTTACAATATAAGGATCATCTATATTTTTTAATTCATCATTAGCAACAAGGTGTTCAAATTCAATTTTTGAACTATTTTCTGGCAATGCTTTTTTATCATCTATATCTATCCAAATAATAATTTGTTCATAGGTCCATAGTATGCGAATCCTACGACTTCCCATAGCATAAACATCATTATGCAGAAACATAATTTGCTTCTCCATTTATCCATAATTCAGATGGAATAATCTCATTACTTTTAAGTTTTGTATGTAAAATCTGATTCATATCCCAAAGAAATGCCCGTTGAGCAAGAAGATGCCTTAAATATTTTAAATATGTGCCTGGTTCTTCCCCATGTGCTTTATCTAACTGTGCCATTAGATAGGAGACTTTGTTAACTGGATAGGTTTCAAATGCATATTGTATTTGTTGGAAGATTTGTATTTGATCATCATGAGTTAATTCATAACTGTACATATGTGGCAAAAGCCAGTGAATATTTTTTACCAGAATTGCAGGTATTTCTTTTTCTGTCATAATAAACCAGATAATATCTTTCGATTCCCAATATCGTCTTTCTAATTCTTGCTTCTCAATAACTCGTTTATCTTCAAGATCGGACGAGTATTTGACTGATATGGCAAAACGCTTATTTTGTGTGCCATCTCTCATATCAATCAGAAAATCTGTGGTCATTACCTGTAAAACACCTTTATATTGTGGATGTCTAATTTCTGACTTTTCTGCCAGATCTATGGTATCGTTTATATTTAGGGGAAATTGTTCTCTGATATCGACCGTTAAGCGGGACCAGTCAAAAAGGTAAAAGGTTGCCAGTTCCAAATCGGACAATAGATGGACAACCCGACCATGGATAATACTGGGTAATCGATGACTGCGGCCTTTGCTGGGCACATCACGCACTTCAAGAAAGGGTTTATAAGCCGCACCCATTCCTTGTCCTCGACCTTCTTTAAATCGTTTGGCAATATTAGATTTTATTAATCCATTGATTTTTTTGGGAGTTGACTTAAGGAAATCACTCATTTAGGGCATCCTGCTTAATATTTAGTCAAATATTAGCATAAATACCCTTAAGGATGATACTTTATTATTAAGGATGATACTTTATTATTAGGGTGATACTTTATTATTGTTCCACATAATTACACATCAATTATATTTTATCTATTCTACAGTGACACTTTTTGCAAGGTTTCTAGGTTGATCAACATCTGTACCTTTAATAATAGCAACATGATAAGAAAGCAGCTGAAGAGGTATAGTAAAAACCATTGGCGCGATAAGAGAATCTATTTCGCCTACTTTAATTACTTTTATCGAGTTTTCTTCTTCCAGATCGGCATGCGTATCGGCAAAAACATAAAGTTTTCCACCTCTTGTTTTGACTTCTTGAAGATTCGACTTAAGCTTTCCAATTAAATCATTGTTTGGAGCAACGGCAACAACAGGCATATCTGCATCTACCAGAGCCAGTGGACCATGCTTAAGTTCTCCTGCTGGATAAGCTTCTGCATGAATATAGGAAATTTCTTTTAGCTTTAGTGCTCCTTCCATAGCAATAGGATATTGTGTTGCTCTACCCAGGAATAAAGTATGGTGTTTATCTGAAAAATCTTTTGCAAGCTCTTCAATCTCTGCATCTAATTTTAATGCATGCTCTATTTGTCCAGGTAATCTTCTTAATGCCGAAACTGCTTCTTTTTCTAATTTATTATTTCCTTTTTCCTTAGCGACACATACAACTAATAGCAACAATGCAGTCAATTGTGTAGTGAAAGCTTTTGTAGAAGCCACACCTATCTCTGGGCCTGCATGGGTCATAAACGCAAGACTTGACTCTCTAACCAATGAGCTTTCAGGGACATTACATATTACTAAAGAGTGCTTGGCACCCTGTTTCTTTGCTTCTCTAAGCGCCGCCAGAGTATCTGCCGTTTCTCCAGATTGTGAAATAGTAACAATTAGTGTTTTTTCACTATAAACTGCTTTTCTATAACGAAATTCACTTGCAACTTCTATCATGCATGGAATTCCAACAATACCTTCAAACCAGTATTTTGCAACCAGTCCAGAATGATAACTGGTGCCACAGGCAATAATATAGACAGAGTCGATTTCTTTAAAAATTTTATCAGCTTCAAAACCAAATGCATTGCTAAATACACGCTCAGTATCAATACGACCTTCTAAAGTATCAGCAATTGCTTTGGGCTGCTCATAAATTTCTTTAAGCATATAGTGGCGATATTCACCACGTTCTACTGCATCAGCACTGATCTCACTTTTACGCATTGGGCGCTCAACTTCTTCACCAGTGATATCATAAATAACAATGGAGTCACGACTTATATCAGCAACATCACCTTCTTCCAAAAAAATAAATTGTTGAGTAACAGGCAATAATGCTGAAACATCAGACGCAATAAAATTTTCACCAATACCAAGTCCTATAACTAAAGGACTACCACTTCTTGCTGCAATAAGTCGTTCTTCTTTGTTATCAATTACTCCTAAAGCATAAGCACCTTCAAGTTCTTTAATAGTATCTAAAACTGCATGAAGTAAATCTTTTCCTTCATCTCTATTTTTTCCAATCAGATGAACAATACTCTCACTATCTGTTTGGGAACAAAATTTGACTCCATCGGCTTCTAAACGTAATTTTATTGCCTCATAATTTTCAATAATACCATTATGAACCAGTGCAACATTCTTATCACACATGTGTGGATGGGCATTATGCGTAGCGGGCTCTCCATGTGTTGCCCATCGCGTATGTGCCACACCAATGCCACCTTTAAGTGGTGTTTTTTCTAATTCATTAGCAAGTTCTGAGACTTTTCCTAGTGATCTTTGTCGATTGATTATTTTATTATGATCTTGAATTGCCAAACCTGCGGAGTCATAACCACGATATTCCAGTCGTCTTAAGCCTTCAATTAATATTGCTTCTACATTACGCTCTGCAATAGCCCCGACAATTCCACACATAGTTTATCCTTTAGTTTTTCTTAAAAATGCAATCAAGTCTGTTATTTTATCTTAGTTGGACGCTTCCAACCTTCAATTTTTTTTTGTGGTGCTCTGCTAAAGGTTAATTTATCTGCCTCTGCATCTTTGTTCAATGTAGAACCTGCTCCAATTGTTGCGCCATGACCAATTTCTATTGGTGCAACCAATGCCGTATTCGATCCAATAAAGGCATTATCTCCAATTTTAGTCAAATGTTTATAAGCACCATCATAATTACAAGTAATTGTTCCTGCACCAATATTAACATTTTCCCCCATCTCTGTATCTCCAATATAGCTGAGATGATTTACTTTTGAACCTTTGGCAATGTGAGATTTTTTAATTTCAACAAAATTACCCACTTTAGCATTTTCATCTAATTGAGTATCAGGTCTCAAGCGTGCAAATGGGCCAATATTACAGCCATTACTTACGGTTGATTTTTCAATAATACAATTCTCAAGAATTTCAACATTATCACCAATAACTGCATCTTTAAGTATCGTATTTGCAGCAATATGAACATTATTCCCAATGACACATTGCCCTTCAAGAATTACATTAATATCAATGCTGACATCTTGGCCAACTTCCACCTGCCCACGCAAATCAAATCGATTGGGATCTCGTAATGTGACACCTTTAGTCATTAATATCATTGCCTGGCGTTTCTGATATTCACGCTCAAGATCAGCTAACTGTATTTTATTATTGATGCCCTCAATTTCTTTATTATCTTCAACAATAAAGCTATTAACTGTTTCACCTTCTTTAACAGCAAGTTCAATAAGATCGGTCAAATAATATTCACCCTGAGCATTATTGTTCCCAATTTTCGATAACCACAGTTTCAACTTGTCACCATCAACAGCCATTACACCACTATTTACTTCAGTAATTTCTCTTATCGTTTCACTGGCATCTTTTTCTTCAACAATTTTTTCAACAATGTCATTTGCATTTCTAACAATTCGGCCATAGCCTGTTGGGTTTTCCAAATTTGCCGTCAGTAAGGCAATCGATTCCTTTCCTTTTGCTTCCAATAGTCCTTCCAGTGTCTCTTTGCTTAACAATGGAACATCACCATATAAAATTAATACATTTGATGAGTCTTTTATTTTTTCAATTGCTTGTTGAACAGCATGGCCTGTACCTAATTGTTCTTTTTGTTCACACCAGATAAGTTCTTCATCTTTAAGCATATTTTTAACTTGCTCACCACCATGACCATAGACCAAACTGATTGATTCTGCACTTAATGCTTTAGCGCTATCAATGACATGCTGTACCAGTGGTTTGCCTGCTAATCCGTGCAAGACTTTAGGCTTGCTGGAATACATTCTTGTCCCTTTTCCTGCTGCTAAAACGATAACTTGAAGTTGCTTATCAAACATTTTTTTCCCATTCACAATTATGATACCCATAAATTAATTGTTGACTATTATTCTATTAATCACATGTTTTTAAATCAGATTTGTCTTACTTTTCTTACTTTTTATTAGCATATATACGGGTAAACCCTTATTTTTGTGACGTACACCCTTGATTTATGGGCTTCAAACCCATATTATTAAATAATAATATTATTATTAGACTTTAAATGAATATAAAAACTATTTTTATTTTTTTAACTTTTAGTTTCAATTTAGCTATTGTAAGCCAATTCAGTTATGCTGAAACTGAGAAAGATACGGAAACTATAACAGCTTCCGAACTTTTGAACGACTATTATAAGGAGTTCAAAAAAACCTCGGTTCCTAAAGATAAATGTGATTGTTATATGGACTTAACTCCTAAACAATACTCTCTAGGCAAATTTTACTCTGACTATACAAAACATAACTAATAAAAAGCCATATTCCTATCTCTTGGTGTAAATTACCTTAAAAAAAAAGGCCGTATAAATACGGCCTTTTTTATTTTAAATCTAAGCTAAAAAATGGTCATTATCTTATTAATTAACGACCGCCCTTCTTTTTACGCATTTTTTCAATCAGTTTCAATTGAGCAATTGCTTCTGCTAATTGTGCTTCAGCTACTGCAAAATTAATTTCTGACTCTTGATCTTTCAAAGCTTCTTCTGCTCTTTGCTTAGCAGCTTGCGCTGCATGTTCATCCAGATCGCTGGCTCTAAGAGCTGTATCAGAAAGAATGGTCACCACATGAGGTTGAACTTCTAACAATCCACCAGATATATAAACAGATTCTTCTTTACCACCTTGTTCAGTGATAACCACTTCACCTGCTTTAAGTGTTGAAAGTAATTGAGAGTGCTGAGGTAAAATACCTAAGTCACCCATCTCACCTGGACAAATAACCATCTCTGCCAAATTAGAGAAAATCTCTTTTTCAGCACTGACGATATTTAGCTTCATGGTCATTGCCATGATGTATCTCCTGTCTTAGGTTTAATAACTCTTAAAAAATTTATTTCTAAAAGTTATTTATCCTGCATTGAGTGGCTTATACTGCAGCTGCTTTTTCAAGCACTTCTTCAATACCACCGACCATATAAAAAGCTTGTTCAGGTATCGCATCATGCACACCTTCAACAATTTCTTTAAAGCCTCGAATCGTATCTTTCAATGAAACATACTTACCAGCACTGCCTGTAAAGACTTCCGCCACGAAGAATGGCTGAGAAAGGAAACGCTGGATTTTACGTGCACGATTCACGGTTTGCTTATCTTCTTCTGATAATTCATCCATACCAAGAATAGCAATAATGTCTTTTAATTCTTTATAACTTTGCAGAGTTGTTTGAACACCGCGAGCTACTTCATAATGCTCATTACCAACTACTTGTGGGTCTAATTGACGCGATGTTGAATCCAGAGGATCAACTGCAGGATAAATACCCAGTTCCGCAATTTGACGTGACAATACAACGGTTGCATCCAAGTGAGCAAAGGTTGTCGCTGGTGAAGGATCGGTTAAGTCATCCGCAGGTACATAAACAGCTTGAATAGATGTAATTGAACCAAC
>JAPHSW010000047.1 GCA_026196615.1 Gammaproteobacteria bacterium
ATATTTGCAAAAACTCTTGCCGATCTTTAACATCCTTAAAGATTGGCTTGCCTTCCATTCCTTTTGAAGAAATATAATAATATGCACCTGGATATTCGATGCGCACTGGTCTGGCCATAAAGATACACCCTTTATTCTTTCTTAGCTTGCTTAAACTCTGTCTTTAACGCGACCTGTCACCCAAGGTAATAAGTCGTTTTCAAAATTCAACACAGTTTTTATTAATTCACATTACCGTTATACTTATAATTTATAGACGCTTTTTTTCAATTGCGCTATTTTTAATCACTTTTTTTTAATTTTTTTTATTATTTACAAACTATTCTTACAACCAAAGACAATGAATAAGCCAAAAAATAAATCTTCCAACACTGTGGATAATAAAGTTCGACTCGATAAATGGCTCTGGGCTGCTCGATTCTACAAAACACGAGCACTGGCCACTGAAGCCATCAAGGGAGGCAAAGTTCATTTGAATGGACAACGCTTTAAACCTAGTCATAATGCTGAAGTAGGCCATATCATCCGGGTAAAGAAAGAGTCTATTGAGCAAACGGTTGTTATCAGAGGTTTATCAGGAAGACGTGGTCCTGCAAGTATTGCACAGACACTTTATGAAGAAACAGAAGAAAGCATTGAGCTAAGAGAAAAACGTTCTCAGGAGCGAAAGGCTATGTTTGATGGGATGCCTCAATATACCGTTAGACGACCTAGCAAAAAAGATCGGCGGAAGATCATCCAGTTTAAGCAAGAAAATAACTCAAACTGATAGCAAGAAGATAAATAAAACTATATTCTTATGCTAATAGACTTCTCGAGTAAAAATTAATCGCTTAGAACGATTATACTGACCAAAGCTGGCACGTCCTGATGGTGCATCATTATAAGCTCCCCCATTGTCCCAATCATAAAGCAGCCAGTTATCAATATTAATTAATTGAATATCTGTGTACCCCGTATTATTAACACCTGGAGCACTAAAACTCAGTCCTGCCACTCCAGCAACAAAAGGAATATTTGCAATATTAGATGCTGTACTATAAGTCCCATTAAGTGTTGTATGAGTTAAAGATAAATGACTTGTCGTTACAGAAGAACATGTATCTTCCGTATTAACAACAAAGCCTGAACCCGTATAGTATTCACCAAAAAGAGGTACTGTCAGGGGAGCTAATTCACTACCATAGGCATTTTTTATTTTCAAACGCCCCATTCTTTGTTCTGCTAATGAATTAATATTAAATGAAAAATTTTGACAACTTCCTGCGGCATTCACTTTATAACAAACATTGTCCGTATCAGTAAGTGAAGCCATGCTTATTGTCAAATCAAATTGGCTATCAAAAGGGGCAACTAATGCTCTATCATATTTTAAATAATCACCAGTTATTGTAAGAACCGCACTCCCATCAAATGCATTTTCTCTGGAGTCAACGCTACTGACTGGATCAAGAAAATCAGCTATCCCCACAGGTAATAGTTCATCTCCACTCGCAGCATTCGCATTATTAAGTGATGCATAACCACTGGTATCACTATAAGAACGTCCTGATTTAGAAACTGCGGCAAGTTTCCAAAAATTATCCCCATCTTTATTGGAATAATTATACACTGTATTGTTATTAAGACTTTTGGCTGTAATCGTCAACGTAGGAGTCACACTGAAATCAAAAGCCTGTCCCATATAGGTAAATGGACTACTGCCACTAGTGCAAGCTTCTTGAACGATAGGAGTATTTGCCACTACATTAAAATAAGCAGGGTAAAAACGTCCAATATTATCACTTGAGCCACTCAAGGATATAGTTTCTCCAAGATAATTACCGCCTAGTGAAGCATTAATTTTTATAATGCCCACATCACTGAAATTCTGGACTACTGTTTTTTGACCTGCACTGATATCATTGAATGAAACCGTACCTATATTACCAAAACCAGCTGCAGGTAATTGCAATATAGAATTCAAAACAATACTTCCCGTATAATTAAAATTTGGTGTGATGGAATCATCAGAGCAGGCAGCTCTAACAGTGAAATAAAAATCTTCTTCTGCCTGTTTAAATTTTGTACAAGACGTCCCAGTACACGCAGAACTAGAATCTGCCACTCCAACACTATCACTGGCATAGACAAATAGTTTTTCAGGTTTCACAACAAATAAGTTACTATCACTGAACATTGCCTGGTGTGTGCTACCATCATATGGAGCATCATCATATTTAAAATGTAAACCAAGCTGTCCCGCATCAGCATAATTCAATTGATAGCTGGCACGACCATTGGTGAAATTTAAAACGGTAGTAGTGGACTCAGAGGTAGGTATACTATTACCATTTATTTTTACTAAAGTACCTGATGAGTTGTTTGATGGGCTATTATAATCAAACCAAATTTTAATATTTTTATTACCAGAAAAATTCTCTATCACATCACAGCCAGCATTACCTGATAACTTACCCAATGCAGTTAACTGATAGCTTGTACTATCCACACAAGACGTTTGCACACCAATAGTTGATGTACTAAAACCAAAAGCCCTGAAGTCTGTTGCATTTCCAATTCCAACAATATCTGGATTAGGAAAAGTATCAGTGCCACTTACTTGAACGGTTTCTTCCTGAGGATGATATAGATAAACTGTTTTTACCCCTTTGTCAGAGGTCTGAAATTGGGTACTATTAATTGAACTGCCACCTGTTCCCGAAGAATAAAATTCTGAACCCGTTTTATTAGAGGTCAGATTAACAGTACCAGCATAATCTTCTTTAGTTACATTTCCTGCACATTGTGCAGTAATATTAATTGATGCTCTTGCCTGTGGACAAGCCAGAGAATGATCTTCCTGAACAATACTAAACCCTTCTAAAGCACAAGATGCACTACAGGTTCGAGTAGTACCATCCCAGTTTTTTCCCACTCGCTCATTATCCACAATTGATGCAACCTCAGTTGCTGATAAAGCCTTACTGAAAACCTTTATCTCATCTACATAACCATCAAAACGCTTCCCTTCTTCACCACTGCCATTCACTTCACCACCAATAGAGGCACTGCCCGTTGCCGCTTGCATGGCATTATTTACTTGCTTGGATTTATACTCAAGTAAGGTACCACTTGCATCATAAAGGTAGAGTTCTTTAGTGGCCTTATTACTTGGTAGCACGGTTAATGTTGCAGCAACAAAATACCATTGGTTACTAGCAATGAGATTAGGAGACGTATCCAGACTAACAGGATTAAAACTTCTGTGATAAAAACGCATCCTGCCACGCCCTGGATCTCCCACACTTATGGCATAGCCACCACTATTATTATTTTCATCATCAACAAAAAGACGCTGGCCCTTTTCATTATTATCATTCGTATAAAACCAGCCCGTAATACTAAAGCTATCCGTCATATGTGGCACCGTGGATATTTCAACATAACCATCATCACCAAATTGTCCTGCCTGACAAATTCCACCTCCTGAGAGGGATTTGGATATAGTATTCACGCCATTAAAAGAGGTTCCATGATAAGCATTGGAGGTATTATCCTTAACTTCACCGACACTACCGTCCCAACTCGGTTCATCCATACGCCATTCAGCAATCAAACAACCATTTGCCTGCATATCAGCAAGTACCTGAGTTTCAGAAATTTCACCTTCATATACTTTGACATCATCCAGGGAACCTCGAAAACGATAGCTATTGTTGTACCACCACCCTCCTAATCGCAGGTGAGAGGCAACATATGCATTTGTATTACGAATACTTCCACGCTTCAGTGATAAACTCTGTTTCACACCATCAACATATAAGTTATTATCAACTACGCTACCATTAGTAAAAACAACAGAAATATGATGCCAGCCATTTGCAAGACCACTTGAAGAAATCCCGTAAATATCACCTCCGGCAGTATTAAAACCAAAATTTCCACCATAAAACCAGAGATCATGTTTGTTCCATCCCAATGGCATAACACTATTATTACCATTCCAATACATCCAGAAACTAACAGAACTTTTTTCACCAGAACTTGTAGACAATGGAAGTCCATTAATATCAATAGCCCCTCCATTAAAAGAAGCAGCATAACAAGTATCACCTTTTAAACCACCTGCTCCTGCAAGCACTCTCGTGATATTGCCCGAAACTGAACCATTATGGCCACCAATAATATCGAGCACACTACTGCTCCAGTTTTCATTAAAACTAAAATAGGACTTTAGCTCTGCGGGGGGTGGGGGTGGGCAATTAGTACAAATAGCCTTATTATAAGTTCGATCTACATCCACTTCTGTTTGTGTTATTTTTCCAGAATAAACTTTAAGCTCATCAATTCTGCCTGCAAATCGATAACCATTACTCGCCCACCAACCACCCACTCTAAGATGAGAGTTAACTACAGCATTATTGTTACGAATAACACCTCTTAAGTGGGTTAAAGTTTGTGACACACCATCAATATAAAGTTCATTACTTCTCACATCTCCATTAGTAAAAACAGCAGCAACATGATGCCAACCATTGGCTAAACCTGTTGAAGAAATTCCATAAAGATCTCCTCCCGCCGTATTGAAGCCAAAATTGCCACCATAGAACCAGAGGTCATATCTATTCCAGCCCAGAGGCATCACACCATTAACACCATCCCAGTACATCCAGAAACTAACCGAAGTTTTATCTCCCGTGTTTAGTGAAACAGGCAAGCCATTGATATCAATCGCACCACCACCAAAAATCCCATCAGTACAAGTGTCAGGTTTGCCTGATGGTGGTGTTTTTCCAAGTGTTACCCCACCAGAAACCACACCATCATTCAAACCTAAAGTATCAGTACCCAAGTCAGAAGAATTACACACATCAAATTGATAATGACCAATCAATACTGGAGGAGGGTCAGGAGGACAAACCACACAACTTAATTCACTATAATTCAAATCAGCATTAACTTGCGATTGTGTCATCTCACCATTGTAAACTTTGACTTCATCAAGGTGGCCTGAGAACCGATAGCCAGAACTAAGAGACCAGCCACTAATTCGTAAATTAGACTGAACAACTGCACTCGAATTATTGGGAGTATTTCTTAATTGACTCAGGGTTTGAGAAACACCATCAATATATAGGCTATTTGCCTGAACGTTGCCATTGGTAAAAACAGCAACTACATGATGCCAACCATTAACTAAACCGGCAGAAGACATACCATAAAGATCGCCACTTGCACTATTAAAACCAAAGTTTCCACCATAAAACCATAAGTCATAACGTCCCCAGCCCATCGGCATCACACTATTAGTACCATCCCAATACATCCAGAAGCTAATCGACGTTTTATCTCCTGAGGTTGTTGAAACAGGTAATCCCGTAACACTGATTGTGCCACCATTAAATGTTGCGGCACTACACGTCTGTTTTCCTGCCGGAGGATTTTTATTCAAACCAACAGCACCAGACAATGTACCATGATAACTGCCCAGTGAATCATTTCCTAAATCACTATCAGAGCAGACATCGAATTGATAATGACTTAACAAAGTAGCAGCCGCTTGCAAAGAACTAGAAAAACACACAAGCAATACAGCAATCCAGACAATAGATAGAGTCCTGCTGGCTCTAATAAAATATTCTTTGTAATTAACTGCCATCATAGGATACTGTTACCTGAATAGTTCGACTCACTCGATACGTTTCACCAATACCTCCATCAGAAGCAGTCACTGTCACTTCTGATACTCTGGGAGAAAGTTGACAGTCAGCAAGACTATGACAACAAGATGCAGCACTATTACAAGTACTGGAGCATGTAAAACGCCAATCAAATTGATCAACCACAAATAATTGTCCATCAACACCACTACAGCTGTCATTGTTAGTTGCATAATTATTATCATTGGCAGCAATACGCGCAATGGCCCATTCCGAACCACTAATAGCGGAGAAATATGCACGACTTTGCTGCACATTTAATGCTGATGTAGTTGTAGTGGTACTGTTTAAGGTCACCATAGCAATTCCAACAGCAGCCAAAGCGACCATAATAAAAATAGCACCAACCAGTGAAACACCTTGTTGTTTTTTATGATGAATAGTAATAATCATGGCTGATTCTCAACAAAAACCTGATGAAGCAAGCTGATTTTTTCACCTGAATCATTAATTTCAATTTGTATTGTGACTAATCCAGGCCGAGTCAATGTTCCAGGAGTATACTCAAACTGACAGGCAGATGTCGTCACTTTATCTGCTAATAAGTAACGATTGGTTGGTAAGTTTGAAAAATTATAATTTTCATCATAATATAATTTGTCACCTGAACACATAAAGGCAACAGCTTTATCAACAACCATTAAACGATTTTGAGGTGAATTATAATAAAAACGATTGGACTCATAGTCTATTTGAGTAGCTGAAATACTATTGATAGCAGCCAAATTCGCCCCATTAAACCCACTGCCCTGCCATGCATCTGCATTGAGTTGACCTTGCCCTAAATTATAAATAGCCAAACAATCGGCTTTACCAACATAACCACAGTCTGGATCACCAGCGGCCGTAGACACACTACCTGCATTAGAAATATTTTTCTCTAAATCAATGGATGAAGTTGCCTGAGACACATCCAAAGAAGCCTCTTTATAACGCCCACCTGCCATAGTATGTAAAATTTCAATTGTCTGTCCACTGGCATTATTATTACATGTAGTACCTGAACGATTGATACAGACACTATTAGGCAAAGCATGACGAATTTCCCGAGCCATTCTATGCATTGATATTTCCGCAATATCCACCAGCTCTGCTCGACGCTTCATATCAGCAAAGCCTTCCATTGGTGTGGTAATTAAGTTAACCACCGTCATAGCAACAATTCCGGTTATCACCATTACCGTAATTAACTCAACCAGGGTAAATCCATGGCACTTATTCATATGAGTCAAAGAGTTCATCAATAATCCGACCGATATGCAGTTATGGGAACTTCAGTATTGAGTGCTCCATGTCTTACCGTGACAACAATTTTCTTCATATCAATCACACCATTTAAGCCAGGCGTTGTCACATCAACTTTAACCGTATAGCCAGATAATGATGAAATTGAACGACCAAATTGATCCTGAACCGTCTGAAAAGCTCCACTTGAATCATAATCATCCACTTCATTATAATTCCCCCTACCAGAAGTTGGCCCATCATCACTATAAGCTTGCATTAAAATTTCATCCATATAGCTTTGTGCAATAGCCAGTTGTTGAGCTCGTACCATAGGATCAGCACTGGAGCTGGTTGTTCCAATAAACAGAGCCATAACACCAGAAACCGCAATCGTAATAATCACAATTGAAATAATCAACTCAATTAATGTCACGCCCTGAGAAAGAGAAATTTTACTATTCATGAACATAACCTGTGACAGGTTCAACAGTAATATTGCGTCCACCCACCGTGAACGAGCTGGTTGGTGACACAACTCCACTGGCATTATAGGTATAAGTGACTGCAGGGTTGATTGTTGAGGTATTAGTAGCACTATAACTGCTTTGATCAGCAGGATGTGCCACATTGCCTGAGCAACTCACACCACTTGAACTGCCTGAATAAGTTAACGAATAACTATTTGTGCCTAAAGTAATCACCACATCACATTGACTCGCAATAGCAATTTTTTGTGCAAAACGAAATGCAGAGAGAATTTCCTGATGATATTGTGCATCAGTGAATGATGACTGACTAAAAAATTTAGAAGCACCCACAACGGCCATGACTCCCAATATAAGAATCACAGTAATCAGCTCTACTAAAGTAAAACCACCATTGCCGCGAATGTTTTTATTATATCGAAAATACTCAAAATGCATCCAAATTAAACCATTTAGTCTGATTCTTTAATTCTAGCAGTAAACAGGAAAATTTCTGCGTTGTTTATCAATCTATAGAAAGATTTTTTGAATAATATAAATAAATTATACTTAGACTGTACTTAACTCTATACTATCAAGCAAAGACTCACGATTGGAATAAAAAATAATCATGAAAAATACAGCACCAGAACTTTTTTTAAAACATGTTCATCTATTTTCATCAATACCCGATGAGCACTTACAGGAAATTCAACAATTAACCGTAACTCGAGTATTTAAAAAAAATACTTTCATTGTTACTCAAGGAGATGACTCTCAATCACTTTATTTAGTGCTTTCAGGACACCTTAAAGTTATTGTCAATGATGAAGACAGTGGTAAAGAAGTCATTCTGAAATTTTTACACCGCCATGATTATTTTGGAGAACTGGCTTTATTTGACACTGCACCTCGTTCAGCCTCTGTCCTGACCCTGGAAGAAACACAGGTTGCTTTACTACCCGCCAACCATTTTATGGCCTATTTAAATCAACATCCTGAGGTTGCTCTGTCCATCTTACCCTCGCTAGCCAGCCGAACCCGAATGTTATCAGAGCATATTTATAAGCTGGCTTCTTTAGATACATATGGCCGAGTTGCTGATTTATTAAAAGAACAGGCAACAGAAGATGAAAATGGCGTGTTTAAAACCCCTAAAATGACTCATCAGGATATTGCTAGTGCCGTGGGTGCATCAAGAGAAATGGTCACCAAGATACTAAAAGAATTAAAAGTTGGTGATTACATTGATATTGTCAATAAACAGATTATTGTAAACCGTGAATTACCAAAATACTGGTAATTATTTCAGATTTAATAATTGGTAATAAACCCCAAATAGAATGGTATTTTTTCACAGAATCTACCCTACAGTTTAGTTAATATAATAGACAAGAAATTAATGAAACAAAGGGGATTATCATGAACCAGCTAGATATTAAAATTAAACGTTATGAAGAAAGATTGTTTAGCGCTGTGAAAAATAACTTACCTGAAGCCATTATTCAGCAATATAATAGTTTTTTAGGGCAAAAACTTTCTGAAAAAAAACAGGAGAAAACCAAAATAAATAATATTCATTAAAAACTATTTGCTTTAATGAATATTATTTATTTTAGGATGAAAGAAGACTCATTCCCAAAGAAACAGTGGAAATACTAGTAACAAATTAATTATTATCTGCATCAGTCGTAACATCACCATTACTTAAATCATAAGTAATACTCATACTACCTGCACCTCCAGTATCCGTTGCAGTACCAACAGGAGTATGTCCACGATAAAAATATTGACATTCAGTACCATTCACCTGGGCATCATAATCAACATCGGTAGTCACTGGTCCTGCAGCCACTGTAGGAGGGTTTTGCATCAGGCCATTCCAAATGCGTACACAACGAGCCGTGTTTGGAGTCGTTACATTACTATTGCTTGTATCCGTTGGCCAACCAAGGGTACTAACATCAACGTCATCTGAACCAAAACCAGCGACATTATCCTGAGCACCAAGCAAACCATTAGCGACATATTGAGCATGTACTAAAGCGACTGCAGAACCCATTCCACCACCAGCTCCTGCGACGGCCGCTTCATGGGCTTGCTCAGTCACATCCATAAATTTTGGCAACGCTGTTGCAGCTAAAATTCCTAAAATCAGGATTACAGTGATTAACTCAACCAGAGTAAAACCTGCGCTTGATTGTATCTTGTTCATTAGCACTACCTCTTTATTTCTACTTTTATTATCAGTCTAGTTGCTGATTTCAAACGTTCGGCACATCGCCAGCAGCACCACAAATCAACCAGATGCTTCTTCTTATAGCGTCCAACCATTTAAAAACCTTATATCCAGTAACTATAGCAGGGTTTATATAAAAATCAAAACATTAAACCATTTTTAAAAATATTCCATAACCAAATGATATATATAGCTATTTAACTTGACCAATCAAATCCCACATCGGCATAAAAATTCCTAATGCCATAATCAATACCATAATAGCAATTGATAAAATAAGAGCAGGTTCTATTTGAGAGCTTAAAAATTTAATTTCGTAATTCACTTCTTCTTCATAAAATTCAGCCACTTTTACCAGCATTTCATCCACTTGCCCCGTTTCTTCTCCCACAGCAATCATTTGCATCACTAATGGTGTAAACATACCTGTCGCAGTTGCAGTATTGGTCAAGTTATCACCTCGTTCAACACCACCACGCATAGTAGAAACTCGATCGGCAACAAACACATTACCAACTGCATTGGAAACTAAATTCAATGCCTGAACTAGTGGCACTCCGGCTTGTTGTGTGAGAGCAAAAGCACGACAAAATCTGGCTAATACAGCTTTTCGAATAATTTCACCAATATAGGGTATTTTAAATTTCGCCTTATCAAATGCAAAACGTCCTGTATCAGTACTAATATATTGCCGCAGACTAAAAACTAATACTGCTGCCACAGCTAGCATCCATGGCCAATAATTCACAAACAAATCAGAAGTAGCTAATAACATTTTGGTATAAATTGGTAACTCTAAATGCATTTTTGCAAACACACCAGCAAATTTAGGAATTACAAAAATATTCAAAGCAATAAATGCAGCGGCTAGAAAAATAAGTACGAAGGTTGGGTATCGGGTAGCTTCTTTAATTTTATCCTTAATCAATTTATCTCTTTCCAAATAAAAGGATAATTGTTCAAAAGCATTATCAAGACGCCCGGTACTTTCTCCCACTTTCATAACACTGAGAAACACGGCAGGAAAAACTTCTGGATATTTTCCCAAACCTACCGAAAGAGTTTGACCCGCCTCAAGCTGTTTAATACTATGTTCCAAAATTTCTTTAAGATATTCATTGTGAGTCGTTTGTGCCAGACTGTTCATCGCTCGAGTAATCGGAATCCCAGCTTTAAATAAAGTACTCATCTGTTTGGAAAATAAAATGAGTTCTTCTATCTTTGGTTTACCTAGACCTAACTTACGTTTAAAACTCACCTTCTTAGGGGCAACAACAGCAAGTGTGATCTCAACTGGTGTAATACCACTATTGAATAACTGGCTTGCCAGAGCATCTTCTGAATTAGCTTCCACTGTATTTTCAACAGCTTCACCTCGGGCAGTACGGCCCTTATAAAAATATCTCGCCACTTAAATCCTATTCCTCATCTTCAGCATAAGTATTTTCATCATTATGCTCTTCAATAGTGCCAGCCAGCCTCAGAACCTCATCAATTGATGTAATGCCCTGACGAGCTAGCTCAAGAGCACTGTTCACAAGAGGTTGATAACCAGGAGCCACCCGAGCTTTTTTTACAAAATCTTTAGCATCACCAGAACGAAAAGCATCGGCTAAATCTTCATTAATTTCTAAAATTTCATGAACCCCTTTTCTACCTTTATAGCCCGTATTATTACAATGATGGCAACCATTACCCTGAATGAACTGGTTATTTTCAAGTGTTGTACCCACTGCACCCTGTAGCCAACTCATTTCGTGTTCATCCAGGACATGATCAATTTTGCAATTTTCACACACTTTTCTGACCAAACGTTGTGCCACAATCGCCTGTAGTGAGGTTGCAATTAAATAACCTTCGATTCCCATATCCTGTAGACGATAAACAGAACTGATCGCATCATTCGTATGCAATGTAGAAAGTACCATATGCCCCGTCATTGCAGAACGTACAGCGATATCAGCTGTTTCAGCATCACGCATTTCACCAATTAAAATGATATCTGGATCTTGTCGTAAAGCTGTCCTTAGTACATTAGAAAATGTCAGACCAATTTTAGTATTAACCTGTACCTGACTAATACGCTCTAGCCGGTACTCCACTGGATCTTCCGCAGTAATAATTTTCTTTTCACTATTATTTAATTCACTCAATGCCGCATATAGGGTCGTCGTCTTACCACTACCTGTTGGCCCTGTTAGTAACACAAGTCCATGAGGACGATGAATGGCTTTTCGAAAGCGTTTTAAAACGTCATCATTCATACCAATATCATCAAGATTCAAAGTACCTTCACTTTGATCCAGTAAACGCATAACAACTGACTCACCATGTTGTGTCGGCATAGTAGAAAGACGTACATCAATAGAATGTTGCTTAATTTTGATATGAAAACGCCCATCCTGAGGCAATCTTTTTTCAGAAATATTCAAACCTGACATGAGTTTTAAACGTGAAACAAGTGCTGCCACAATCCGTTTTTCATTCATAACCTGCTCATTGAGAACACCATCAATACGCATACGAATACGCAAGACTTTTTCATCAGGTTCAATATGAATATCTGAGGCTTTTACTTGCAGAGCATCTTCAAAAATAGTCTGTAGGAGACGAACGACTGGTGCATTTTCAACATCATCACTTTGTGCAAGCTGGTCCAAATCAATATCAGTTTCAGACAGTTCTTCATCCAGCTCTTCAACCAGAGAGGTAATTTCATCTTCACGACGATAAACCGTATCCATTGCAGTCAAGAGATCTTTTTCACGGATCAACGCCAAACTCATTGGACGTTTTAATATTTTATGGATGTCATCATAGGCAAAAATATCGGAAGGATCGGCCATTCCAACCAATAGCCCGGTTTTTCTATCTGCTAAAACAATTGCACGATAGCGTCTGGCCAGTGTTTCAGGCAATAAGCGAACGACGTCTTTTTGGTACTGGTACTGCTTTAAATCAATATAAGGCACATCAAGCTGGCGTGATAGAAAATCGAGAAATTTTTCTTCACTGATATAATTATTTTCAATCAGTACCTGACCTAATTTTCGACCACTTGATTTTTGATCGGCCAGTGCCGCACTTAACTGTCCCTCTGAAATCAATTTATGATCGACCAGTAGATCACCAATTCGTATTCTTTGCTTAGGCTGCGCCAATGTTCTTTCCTATTATTAACAATTCCTTAGAGTTTAGAACAAAATCAATAAATTTGTTAGCAAATTAGGCTCTTTTACGTGCTAGTTTATATTCAGCATCAAGACGTTCCAGTTCCTGCATTTCTGCCAAACTAAAACCAGCTTTCAATCGAGCTTCTCGATTGAAAGGACCTTTCGGTGTCGACTTAAGATATTTTTGTATCAATGTAAAAAACATTTTATCCGGATCAACCTGTTCTTTTTCACATTGATAACGAAACCATCGAGAGCCTGAATTGACATGACCAATTTCATCATTAGCAATAACCACCAAAGAATCAGCAGTTTTACTATCACCAAGATTACGAAATTTATCAACAGAAAAAGGAACAACATCCAAAGCACGAGCTTCTAGCACTCTATGGACAATTGCCATACGAGCCATCAAATCATCAGCGGTATTAACAGCCATCTGCCATAGTTCATTATGGGCAGGGAAATCTCCGTAATCATAGCCCATATCTCTAAGACTTTGCCTCAACATAAAAAAATGCTGACTTTCTTCTTTTGCCGTCTGAACCCAATCATCATAATATTCTTTAGGCATATGACGATATCGATACACACTGTCCCATGATAAATTAACAGCTGTCATTTCTATATGAACAAGAGCATGAATTAATGAAGCTCTTTGTTGAACTGACTTGAATCCTCTATTTTTTACTTTGCTGACTTCCACTAGAACAGGTTTGTCCTGTCTGCCTGGTTGATTGAGTTGCAAAGGGGGTTCATGTTGTAGCGAATCACCTTCTTTCCATTCCAATTGACCGCTATCCCATGCCCCTACAATTTCCAAACTTAAGGCTAGTTTTTCGTCTGGATCGACGGTTAAAAAGCATTTTTTTGCTTCGTCATATAAATTTTTCACAAATAACTCACTTAAATAAAAGATCTCTATAAATCGGGGATTGTGTTGTTAGTATTAAGAAATTCTAGCCTAGCTTTTTTTATTAGCCGTTATATAAACCCATAGTTTACCACTCCAATACCAGTGCAGATAGTAAGCTTCTTTCAACAAACGCAAGAAATTAAGAAATGACATTCTAAAACAATCCTCTGCCGCAATAGGTTCTAGTGCCATATTCAAGCCTTTTGCAAGAGTGATAATACGATAGAGATGATATCGACTGGAAATAATAACCGCTTCACTATCAATTGGTGCTGTAGAGTCCTTTGCAAAAGAATGCTCTAACAAAACACGGGCATTTTGTAAATTTTCCAACGTGTGCCTTGATTGATCTTCCAAAACAATTGCTTTCTCATCCACACCTTGAGCAACCAAATAATCACCCCCAGCCTGTGCTTCCGAAATCGTATTTCCTCCAGTAAGACCACCAAGGATAATAATTTCCCCACTATTTGGCATACTTGAAAAAAGTGCCACAACTCGATTGAGACGTGCTTTAAACTCTTCTGTCGGCTGATCATTTTCCAAACGTAAACCAGCAATGAGTAAGTTTTTTTTGTTTAGAAGTGTTGTATCAGTATCTCTGGCTATTTTTAGAGCACGCCCAAAAAGCCACGTAAAAGCCAATCCAAGAGTCATCATCATAATGACATTGGAAAAAATAAAGGTTGATAAGCCATCCCAACCAAAAGCACTTTCTTTAAATGA
>JAPHSW010000243.1 GCA_026196615.1 Gammaproteobacteria bacterium
AACCTATCAGGAGATTTCTTATGAACCCCTTACGTCAAAGAATGATTGAGCTGATGACCTTCAGACAATTTTCCCCCAAAACTCATCAAGCTTATCTAGGAGCTGTCATTAAGTTGACCAATTATTATCATCGTTCACCGGAAAAAATTACCTCTGATGAAGTTAAACAATGGTTAATTAAAACCGCTAATGAGCGCAATTGGTCTGCCTCCACCGTTCAACAAACAGTGATGGGGCTGAAATTTTTTTATGGACAGGTGTTAGAAAAAGCTGATTTTTTACAGTCGATCCCTTTACCGAAACGCCCTCAAAAAATCCCCTTATTACTCAGTCAAGCAGAAGTCTTTGATATCCTTCAGGCAACCACAACGATTAAAAATCTGTCCCTGTTAAGCTTGTGTTATGGATGTGGTTTGCGTGTGAGTGAACTGGTTGCGGTCACACAAGAACAGATTGATTCAAAACGTTCATTCCTACGGATCGTTCAGAGTAAAGGTAAAAAGGATCGGCACATTCCTCTTTCAAAAAGTTTATTGAATTTACTCAGGCACTATTGGCAAGTGGTTCACCCCAAACACTTTCTCTTCTGCAGTGGGACTCATATCAGGCCACTTGGGATCAGTAGTGCTCAGAAAATTTTTACTCGAGCCAAACATCAAGCGGGCATTAATAAGCACGGTGGTATTCACAGCTTACGCCATGCCTATGCTTCTCACCAATTAGAGCAAGGATTGCCCATTCATCATTTACAGAAGTTTTTGGGGCATAGTGATATTAAACAGACGATGCGTTATTTACATTGGTTACCTAATACTCAGGCCAGTGCAATTGATTTACTGCGACAGTTCAATGTGAATGATATCATTCTGAAAACAACACAGGAGGTGTCTGATGAGCATGATAGACTATCCTTGCGCTGATATGGCTCAGGTTATTCAGACTTTCTTACCTGCCTATCGTCAACGCTACCAGTTGAGTCCTCAGCAAGCAAGTGTTTGCCAGAGTATTGTGCAATGCCAAACTGAAGTAATGGGTGGTGAATACCAGCAATGCACATCCTGTGGTTATGAGCAGCGACTTTATCACAGTTGCGGTAACCGTCATTGTCCCCAGTGTAAACAAAGTGCTTCAGAGCAGTGGGAAGAAAAGCAGTTGGCAGCCTTATTACCCGTCCGATATTACCACCTGGTCTTTACGATGCCGCATGAATTCAATGCCTGGTGTCAATTGCACCCCAAAACAATGTATTCATTGTTGTTTAGAGCGGTGTGGCAAACTCTATCCAGGTTCTCCAGACGACATAAACGTTTACAAGGCCAACTTGGGGTAACGTGTGTACTGCATACCTGGGGGCAGAATTTACAACATCATGTCCATCTGCATTGTCTTATTCCTGGGTTAGCACTGAACTCTGAACAGGATGTGATTGAGATGACAAAGAGTCACTATTTGTATCCCGTTAATGCACTGAAAAAAGTGTTTCGAGGCAAACTGGTCAGCCTGCTCAGAGCGTCTTATAAACATGGTGAGCTGCTTCGAATTACCCGAGACAATGAAGTCAACAACGTACTGGATGAAGTGATGAGTAAACGCTGGTCAATTTATATTAAACCGTATTTGAAGCATCCTGAAACGGTCGTCAAATATCTATCCCGATATACCTATCGTATTGCCATCAGCAATCATCGAATTATTAAAGTTGATGAGCAGAGTGTTTCTTTTGGCTGGAAAGATTATGTGGATAATGGTCGGAAAAAAGTCATGAAACTGGATGGCGTGGAATTTCTGAGACGCTTTCTGATGCATGTCTTACCCAGTGGATTTATGCGCATTCGTCATTTTGGTTTTTTAGCCAATTGTGTACGTCAGAAACGAGTACTCCTGTTGCGGGATCGGTTAAAAGAGATGGGTATCCAGTTAAAACTGACCCCAGTCAAAAAAGCATTTGATACCGATAGGGTGTTCTGTCTCTGTCCGCACTGTCATCAAAGTACGATGCGAAGTCTCTATACAATTGCTTCATTTAAAGAGCGACGACAAGCTTTAGTCGCGTAGTTTTTCGATTAAATCGTTGCTAAAAGGGGATCAATCAAAGCAACCTGATGGGTTGAGGGGCTATTATTGTTTGTTTAGGGAAAAAAGAGTATATTAAAGCGAAATAAGCCATGGAAATCATTCGGTTTCGGCTTCAATTAAGGTCTCATTCTCATTCTGGAAGAAAATTGAGGATAATGAATTGCCTTCAGCGGTTTGAATGTCAAAAAACAATTTCCATTAATAAGTCACTGAGCAATCCACGCGGCATTGTTCAACAGACATTTATACGTCATGCTGCGCACAACGTATAAATGCTAAGATGTTAGACAAATCATACATAAGAGGAATCATGATAATTGCAATCGATGAATCTGGTTCTTTTGTTTCATCACCAGATAAAAATTCATGGTGCGTAGTAAGTGCTTATGTATTTTCTGAAAGGTCACAATCAAAATCTTATAATGTACTTAAGAAATTAAAACATAAATATGGTCTTAGTGAACGCCAAGAAATTAAATTAAAGAATGTTTCAGAAAGGGATTATTTTTCTTTTTTGACTGAACTTTCTAAGTTAGGAGGCTTGTTGTTTTCTGTAGCTACTGATTCTTATTTAAATGACAAATCTACTGTTATAAATCACAAAAAAATACAAGTTGATAAAATACGAATTAATATTCCAAAAATGAAGTATGATACAGGTAAAAAAGCAATATCTGATTTAGCTGATGAGATAAACTCTCTCTCTCCACAACTATATGTCCAACTTCAGAGCCAAGTAATATTAATGAGTGATCTTCTAAATAGAGGTATATTGTACTATGTACAACGTGATCCAAAAACCTTAAGAAAATATAAATGGCGAATAGATCAAAAGAATATAACTAAGACTACTTATGAGCATGCATTCGAAAAAGTTGCCTCTCCATTACTACAGACGAAATCATTTCATGAACCTATGATTTTTCTGGAGGGCGAGGATTACAGTCACATGGAACCATATTTATATTCTGATGGTGAAGTTCCTGATTATATAGAAGAAGCATACGGTAAAAAGTTAAATAGTGGTGTTAATATTGGAAAAATAGTAAGAGAGGATATGGCTTTTCCTGATTCTAAAACTAATTTGGCAATTCAAATAGCAGATTTATTGGCGGCAGGTGTGCGAAGGTGTTTACGCTCAGAGTTCTCTAATAATCAACTAGCATCACACTTACTTGGAAGACTCATGGTTGGAAATGCTAAAGAAAAGTATCCGGTTCAGTTTGTTGGTTTTCAAAATCATGAAAAAGTTGTAGATAAAAAAATAGCGAAAATTATACATGAAATGAAAAAGGCATCTAAGGGCATATTATTAAGTGCCTAACCAAGTCATGCACATGGAAAATCTGGTCGTTGCTTGAGTCATTGTTTTTTGTCTTATTTTTCCAATTATTCCAAAATAAAGTCTCTGGGACGACCAGTTTTCCAGTGATGACAACGTTGAGGCTGTAGAATTACTTCAAAAACACCATTTTTAAACAACCTCAAATACTAACGATTCAATTAGGCCTCCATCTTAAATATTGATCTCATCTATGATCTAATAGACATTATTCACAAAGAGATGGATTTTATGGTCAATTATAAAGCTGATAAATCCTGCCGAAATAGATTTGTTCCTATAGATTTTTCGCAAAAAGCTTTTTATGCCTGTCTGGTTTATTCTTATGCTATGGAATGATTGTTTGAAAAAAGTTATCTGTATTTATTGGAGAACTTGCTTAATAATTTGAATTACACTGAATAGTTACCGTATAATTAGTATTTTTTCCAATATGGAGCAAACCATGTTTTCCAGAATTCGATGTATCTCTTTTTGCTTGATTTCATTATTTGTCACACAAACTGTATGGGCAATGAATGTCT
>JAPHSW010000028.1 GCA_026196615.1 Gammaproteobacteria bacterium
AATAATAAAGAAAAATTAATTGAAGCTAAAAATATAGCAACACAGGCAAATAAAGCTAAAAGTGAATTTCTTTCCAGTATGAGCCATGAGCTTCGTACACCACTTAATGCCATTCTTGGTTTTAGCCAGTTGCTGCAATTAAATAATGAGCTGTCCAGTGTTAATAAGGAGAACGTTCAGGAAATTCTAAGCGCAGGTAACCATCTTCTTGAACTGATTAATGATGTATTGGATTTATCTATAATTGAAGCAGGTCAAATTCATTTATCAATAGAAGCCGTAGATGTTGGTTTGATGTTTCAAGAATGTGTTGCATTGGTAAAAATAATGGCGGAGAAAAAAGATATTCGAATTTCTCATAGTGGAACAACTGGAATATTTGTGCGGACTGATTATACACGCCTTAAACAGGTATTACTTAATCTGCTTTCCAATGCCATTAAGTATAATCATAGTGGTGGAAGTATAATAATGAGTTTTTTTGTTACTGAAAATCAGTTATTGCGAATAACTATTTCTGATACTGGTATGGGCATAAACAGTGATAAAATGGATGATCTTTTTGAACCATTTCAGCGCCTGGGAGCTGAAAATAGTGCCATCGAAGGTACAGGTATTGGTTTGACATTATCAAAAAAAATTGTCGAATTAATGGGAACTAAAATTAACGTAGAAAGTAAAGTGGATGTCGGCAGTACTTTCTGGTTTGAGTTACCTATAGACAGTTCTATATAAGGATAATAAATAAGTAATGAGTTTTCATAAATTGTATAACTCATATAAAGCGATTCAATTTAAGTCAGATAAGAGACAGTATTTATTTTTTTGCCAATTCCACCTTTGGGACGTTTTTGACTTGTGACTGTGGTAGCTCATAACTTATTCTCCTTTTTTAAAAGGAGAATAAGTTATATTTATCAACGCTCTATTAAAAAGGCATCTGTTAATTTATTGTGGGTTTTGGCGCTCCATTCTGTGTTTCTGTTGCTGAGTAGAAAATTCTTCAGGTGATATATTACCATCAGCATTGGTGTCGATTTCCTGAAAAGAAGTGATATTGGGCGTATTTCTCATTTGGTAGCCTTGCTGAATTCTATTGCTAATACGCATACTACGGCCTTCAATCAATTCTTGTTCACTGATCATGCCATCATTATTACCATCAAAGTCTTCAAATTTGGGCATATTTCGACCACGATTATTTCCTCTGCTCTGATTTTGACTCATCCCCATTCCCTGGCCTTGCATCATTGTTCGCTTATTTTGCATGTGCTGCTGCATTCCATGGTTAAACTCTTCAGGTGTTAATAGCCCATCTTTATCCAGATCAAAGTTCTCAAATTGCGGCATTTTATTCATTGGACACATACTCCTTCTTTGTCCTTGTCTCATCCCCATACCTTGGACTTGTCTTGCTTCCCAGCGTTTTTGTCTTTGTTTTTGTTGACCTTTACTTAATTCATCTTGACTGAGTTGGCCATTTTTATCGGTATCAAATTCCTTAAAATTTGGCTCTGAGGCCATATTTTTCATTGGAAAACCTTGTGCTTCTCTATATTCCATCCGTTGACCGCGTATGGTATGAAATTCATCTTGACTGATGAAACCATTCGAATTGATGTCATAAATGTAAAATGGAATAGGACCTCGAGAGGGGAGTGGTTCTGCCTGAAGATTATGAGTGAATAAGAGTGATGTAATTATGATACTACTGCAAATATGGGCAGATAAAAGGGTAAGTGTTTGCTTTTTAAATGGCTTGTTTTGTGACTTTTTCATGGTGTACTCCTTTGTATATTAAGAAGTGGATAAGTTCATGATAGATCTTTGAACTTTGTTTTTCAATTAAAACTATGTGGAGTTATAGAAATACTTTTGGCTTTTAAATTTTACTGAACATATTAATGTTTTTCAGCTTCAATTCATTTTGAATTGATAAGCTACAGGAAATCTAATTTGGAGTTCTGTATGAAAAATAAACTGGTTATAACTCAAGTCATTATGATACTGTCTATTTTTATCTTTAGTGTCAATGCTTATTCTGATGATGACGAAAGTGGTGTTTTTAAGCGTTGGATTGAAAACAGAAATACTGGTGTATCAGAAGTGAAATTTAAACAGTATGATGAACTATGCGGAAGTTGTCATTTTTCTTACCAACCAGGCTTATTACCTGGTCACTCATGGGAAAAAATTATGAGTGATCCTGAAAATCATTATGGTCTGAAATTAAATATGAGGGATGTGGAAGTGCGAACAATGAGACGGTATTTGTTGGATAATTCAGCAGGGCATGTTAATGATGAAATTTCACACAATATTCTTCGCACATTAAAATTTAGTCATATTCCAATAAGAATTACACAAACACCTTATTTTCTTAAGAAGCATGGTTCATATAAAAATAATCAGAACATTGGGCAATGTCATCTCTGTCATCAAGATGCACAGCAAGGGCAATATAAGACAGAAAATATTTATATTGATGGACAAAGTCAATTGAGCTCACGCCAGAATGAAATTAAAATGTAATAGAACACAATAAATGACTGTGGATAGTAAAAGTATGATCAAAAACAATAGAATGAAATTAATCTTCATTCTGCTTTTTACTCTTTTTTTTATTAATATTGTCTATGCTGATCATGATCCAATATTTAATATAAAAGAACTTAAAGAAGCTGGAAAAATAAGTTCCTTAGAGACAATATTGGGAAAATTATCACCTTATGGTATCCATAGAATTCTGGAAGTTGAATTGGAAAAAAATGTGATTCAGACAAATGATGGTCAAATTAATTATCAATATATTTATGAAATTGAATATATAAATAATGATGGTATTGTTTTGGAAATTGAAGTTGATGCGTTAACAGCACAAATTTTAGATATAGAGCGTGAGCATTGATTTATGCGTTTATTGCTTGTTGAAGATGATGAAGAACTTTCTGAATCATTACAAAAAGAATTAGTTCACAAAGGTTTTGCAGTTGATCAGGCTTATAATGGTGTGGATGCAGAATTTATGGGAGATGAAGAATCTTATGATATTGCCATCCTTGACCTGGGATTACCACAACGTTCAGGACTTGAAGTTTTAGAAAATTGGCGTAGTAAAGAAAACAAATTACCTGTTATTATTTTGACCGCTCGTGATGCATGGCATGAGCGCATTGATGGCTTTAAAGCAGGCGCAGATGATTATTTAGGAAAACCTTTTCATGTTGAAGAATTGATCATGAGAGTGCAAGCTCTTATACGGCGAACTCATGACATGACGGGGCAATCATTACATTGCGATGGTTTAAGATTAGATGAAGAGTATCAGCAACTCATCATCAATGAGCAATCGCCAGTACAATTAACGGGGACTGAATTTAGATTACTGCGTTATTTTATGCTTAATCAGAGCAAAGTCTTATCTAAGAGTCGATTAATTGAGCATGTTTATGATCAGGATTTTGATAAAGACAGTAATTTAATTGAAGTTTATATCCGACGCCTTAGAGATAAGTTGGGTAAGCAGCGCATTGTAACCCGTAGGGGACAAGGTTATGTTTTCATGGATACACTAAAATGAATTCACTTGAACATCGCTTACATATTGGGCTCTCAATAAGCCTTTTATTATTGTTTGGATTTTTTTGGTTTTTAGGTCAAAAATCAATGGATGATTTGACGCATGAATTTGTTGGTTCACGACTGGATCATGATATTGAAAGTTTATTGGCAACTCTAGAAATTCAATCTGATACTATTAGTTTGAAAAAAGATACTATGCCTCCAGTTTATCAGCAACCTTTTTCTGGTCATTACTTCATTGTGGCATTGAAAGATAAACCGGTCATTCATTCTCGCTCACTTTGGGATCAATCGCTTGTTATTCCTAAACTAAAAACAGGTGAGCGAGTTTTGAGTGTAACTGATGGTCCTGAAGATCAAAAATTACTTCAAATTAGTATGGCTTTTAATAAAAAAGGAGTTGAACTATCAATTGTTTTAGCAGAAGACTTAAGTGCGATTAATATACAAAAACAGCAGTTTAAAAAGTATTTCTTCATTCTCTCTTTGGGAGGACTTCTCTCCTTATTGCTATTACAAAGAATTATCCTACGTTTTTCCTTTAAACGTCTTGAAACAGTTCGAACTGATATTAAGAGTCTTGAAGAAGGAGAGGCATTAAAACTACCAGAAAATGTCCCTTCTGAAATCCTGCCATTGGTTCAGGAAATCAATCATCTTTTAGTTTTACTTGAAAAGAGATTAGAACGTTCTCGCAATGCTTTAGGTAATTTATCTCATGCTCTTAAATCACCCCTTAATTTATTATTTCAATCATTGTCAGCCCGTGATGAAAAAATTGATCCTCAAAAGCAGGCACAAAGAATAGATCAATTAATTAATCGTGAACTTAAAAGAGCCAGACTTGCAGGTAAAGGAAGTTCCACTCAACGATTTAATGCCTCAAAAGAAATCCCTGAGCTAATTGAAGTTGTTAAGCAAATCTATTTAAATCGTGATTTACTCATAAGCAGCAGTATTGATAACCAAGTGACTTCTTTTGCTGATCGAGAAGACATGCTCGAATTAATAGGAAACCTGCTTGATAATGCTTGCAAATGGGCAAATAAAAAAATTAACATTTCCATAAAAAAGTCAGATATTGTATCGGATAAAATCAATATTGTGATTGAAGATGATGGTCATGGTATTGAAAAAGAACAACTGACATTATTAGTTGAGAGAGGTCAACGTCTTGATGAATCTGTGGATGGAACTGGTCTAGGGCTGTCTATTGTTAATGATATTGTTAAATTGTATTCGGGTTCTATAGAATTTACTCGTTCCTCATCTTTAGGAGGACTTCAGGTTAGTGTCACGATTGATTCTAAATAACTGTTCCTTAATTGTGCGCACTAAGTATCCGAACTGGGTATGTACTATTGTGTGATTTGACGCAGTCCAAGCGCAATAATACATACCCAGTTCGGATACTGATGTTAAACAAAAATGCTCACTATTTTGGAATATTTGCTTAGCACCAGTAATAGATAAAAAATTACAATTCACTGACATTCAGGTAAACTACTTCCTATCTTACTCACAACTGGAAATGTTCATGAATCAATTTATTATTCCTATTCTTATTATTGCTGTCATTGTTTCGTTTTATTTTTTCTCAAGAACAGATACTAAAGGAGCTGAAGAAAATAGACGCCTTGGTACAGAATATTTAGAGAACAATAAGAATCAAACTGATGTGGTTGAAACTGCGTCTGGATTACAATATAAATTTTTATCCAGAGGCACAGGTACTCAACATCCACTGGCTAAAGATTCAGTAAAAGTTCATTATCATGGAACTTTGATTGATGGCCGTGTTTTTGATAGTTCTGTTGATCGTGGTGAGCCCATTAGTTTTAAATTAAATCAGGTAATTCCTGGGTGGACTGAAGGGGTTCAACTAATGGTTGTTGGTGATAAAACTCGCTTTTATATCCCTGCTCATTTGGCTTATGGTAATCGTTCAATGGGAATAATTTCATCAGGTTCATTGCTTATTTTTGATGTTGAGCTGTTGGGAATCAATCAATAAATTATGTTAAAAATATTATGCTTTGGCGATAGTATTACTCTTGGTGAAAAAGATATTGAACAAGGTGGTTGGGCTGATCGTCTAAAAAAGTATTATTTTAAACAGTCTGCTGAAAGTCAAACTCAAAAAGTCACATTGTATAACCTCGGCGTTGCTAGTGAGACCACGGATGGTTTAGTTAAACGTTTTGAACTAGAGCTAAAAGCCCGAAGCATTAAAGGTCAAAAATTAATTATTTTATTCGCTTATGGTGCTAATGACATCGTTATTCATAAAAACAAAAATATTGTTCCTGATAGTTATTATATTAGAAATTTGAAACTCTGTATTGAGTCAGCGAAGAAATCAAATGCAGATATTCTATTGTTAAGTCTGTTGCCCATTGGACAAGCCATTGAAGGTGTTATCAACCAACATGGAAAATTGAGATTTGATCATGATATTCAAAAGTATAATCTTGCTGTTAAAAATCTGGCGTATGAAGTGAACTGTGAATATCTGAACTTATACAAAATTTTTACAGACGACAATAAAGAACAATATCTTTCTAATGATGGAGTGCACCCAAATTCAAAAGGACATGAATTGCTTTATAATACAATTAAGGAAAAGCTTTTCAGCTTATCTTCTTAAACTCAACTTTACCCTCTGTTTTTAGCAGTAATCGCACATCTTTGTTTATTATTAGAATATGGTCTAAACTCAATTAATATTAAAAATAGATAATTTAATGAATTAATAGAGTGATATTTTTTGTTGCTCCGACACCAGAGGCTCAGAAATGAAAAAAATACTAATGGGTACTACCGCAATTATTGCAACAATTTCAATGTCTGCTAATGCATTCTGGGATGATGGCAATACCAATACTAATTGGAATAGCTCAGGCTATAACAATATGCAGAATAATGCTTATACAAATACAAGTAGCAATGCCTGGGGCGATGGTTCAGGAGATGCCGATATGGATGGCGATATTCTAATTACGATTAAAGCTCGTGGTCGAGGACGTGGTAATGCTCAAAGCTCTGCCAGAGGTTCTGGTAATGCTTATGGCCGTGGTTACAATAATAACAATAGTCACTTTCAGGGGGATGGTAATAATCGCTATTATAATCAAGGCTATGGATACCCTTATGGCTATGTACCTCAAGATCCACAGGCACAAATACAAGCAGCTAAAATGAAAGCTGCTCAGATGAAGGCCGCTGAGGTAAGGGCAGCTCAAGTGAGAGCTGCACGGATAAAAGCAGCACAGATGAAGGCTGCGCAGATGAAAGCTGCTGAAGTGAGGGCTGCACAAGTTCGGGCGGCTCAGATAAAGGCTGCTCAAATGAAAGCGGCTGAGATGAAAGCTACTGAGGTAAAAGCGGCACAAATGAAATAATTTGTTAAAGGTAAGGCTACAGTCAATATTATTTTATTAAACAGTGTAATTTAACCATGTTTTCCTTGCGTGCATTTTATGTATTCACTTATTAATAATTGTATTTCTGATACAATCAAAATATCATTAAAAAATATAAAAATAGTGAATTTGATATTACGATTGTAATTAAGGAAGCAGGTAAATGAAAAAAATTATTGGTTTATTAATTGGTGTGATGGTTATTTTTTCAAATTGTTCAGCGGGCGGCGCAGCTGATGAAATGAAAAGTACTGCATGCCCAGAACTGCGACCAATGATATGCACAATGGATTACACGCCTGTTTGTGGAAAACATCAGGATAAAAGTGTAAAAACCTATTCAAATGCTTGTGGAGCCTGCTCAAATAAGGACGTTATTTCTTATATGCCTAAGGCATGTCCTGAACATGTTTTGTCAAAAGAAGAAATTTTAAACTTATTTTCTGGAAACACATATGTTGCCATTATACCTTCACGAAAGATCGAAATGACCGTTTATGTTGATCCTGATGGCACGATGAGAGGTACACAGAGTGGTCATAAATTCACTTCAAAATGGGAAGTGAGTGATAAAGGCGAGATTTGTGTCAGTTATAGAGACAAAATGAGCTGCCGTGTTGTTATGGAACAAGATGGTGTTTATAAAAAGTTTAAAGTCAACGAAAAAGGTGAGAAGGTTGTACTAGTTGTCTACCAATCGTTTGCTAAAGGTAATATCCATAACTATTAGATTCTTTTAGAGATTTATCTCTTAAAGAATATTATCCTAGCGGTTAGATTCTTTTAGAGATTTATCTCTTAAAGAATATTATCCCAGCAATTAGCTTAGTGTTCAGGTTAAATCATTGTCAGTTGATGTGAAAAAAATTTCCAGGGAAGGTGATTGGCTTGAGCAGTCCATCATTGTGCTCAAGGGTATTGGTGAAAAAATGCTGGAACGCTTTGCCCGACGTTCATTATATACACTGAATGATTTACTTTTCCACCTGCCCATAAAGTATCAGGATAAAACCCGTATTGTACCAATTTCTAGCCTGCGCATTGGTGATAGTGCACTGGTGAAGGGAGAATTAATTCAATGTAAAACTCATTTTTTACGGCGAGCGGTTTTAACTTGTGAAATCAACGATGGCAGTGGTGTTATCAGTTTACGTTTTTTTCACTTTAATAAACAACAGGCTGCTGGTTTGGCCAGAGCATTGGAACAGGGAAAATGGCTCAAATGTTTTGGTGAAATTAAAAGGGGACGTCAGTCTCTGGAAATCACTCATCCTGAGTATCGAATTGTTGACCAGGATCAGACCATTCAAGTTGAAGAGACTCTGACCCCAATTTATCCTACAACAGAGGGGTTGTCTCAATTAGCGTTACGAAATGCGATTAGACAAGTAATTGAACACCTGAAACAACAAGTTCAACAAATAGAAACACAACCACCAAATGAACTGGTTCAGGATTTTTTACCTCCTTTGATACGTGAAGATTTACAATTACCGCCTTTACCTGAAGCTTTAATTTATTTGCACGCACCACCACCAGATTGTCCGGTTTTTGAATTGATTGAAGGTAATGACCCCTATCGACAAAGTCTTGTTTTTGAAGAGTTATTAGCACATCAACTCAGTATGAAGCGTGCTTATCAGAGACAGACACAGCATTATGCTTATCCTCTCACGAAATCAACACAGTCCTACAGTACTGAATTTCTTAAACAACTGCCATTTCAATTGACCGGTGCACAGTCTCGTGTGGTTGCTGATATTGCTTCTGATATCAGTCGCTCACATCCTATGCAAAGACTGGTTCAAGGAGATGTTGGTTCAGGTAAAACAGTTGTTGCTGCTCTGGCTGCTCTTTATACCATTGAAAATAGATTTCAGGCTGCGTTGATGGCACCAACTGAATTATTGGCTGAACAACATAGAGATAATTTTCAACACTGGTTGGAGCCTTTGGGGCTAAATGTTGCGTGGTTAAGTGGTAAGAGTAAAGCCAGGCAGCGTAAAGAAGCTTTGTTGAGCATTGCAGATGGCTCAGCACAGTTGATTGTTGGTACTCATGCTTTGTTTCAGGATGAAGTTGAATTTCATCAATTGGGGTTGGTCATTATTGATGAGCAGCATCGTTTTGGCGTTCATCAAAGGTTATCTCTAATACAAAAAGGCAAGAAAATTCATATTGATGCAGAACCACAGTCTAACAGTAACTCTAAGATAAAAAAGGATCATCAATTAAAAAAGGTTTTTTACCCTCACCAACTGATTATGACGGCTACTCCGATTCCTCGGACACTGGCGATGACAGCTTATGCAGATTTGGATTGTTCCATTATTGATGAATTACCTCCTGGCAGAACACCTGTGGAAACTGTTGTTTTAAGTGAGCAACGAAGAGATGATATCCTGCAAAGAGTACATCAAGCTTGTCTTTCTGGACGACAGGCTTATTGGGTTTGTACCTTAATTGATGAGTCAGAAGTTTTACAATGCCAGGCTGCTGAGCAAACTTATGAACTTTTGTGTCGTCAATTGTCCGATTTACCCATTGGACTTGTGCATGGGCGTATGAAACCTGATGAAAAAAAAGCAGTGATGCAATCATTTAAGCGGGGTGAAATCTTATTATTAATTGCAACCACTGTCATTGAAGTCGGTGTTGATGTACCTAATGCAAGTTTAATGATTATTGAAAATGCAGAAAGGCTGGGCTTATCACAACTGCATCAACTTCGAGGTCGAGTGGGTCGAGGCAGTCAATCCAGTGTCTGTGTGTTAATGTATGGCAGTCCATTATCCAAAAATGGTAAAGCACGTTTAATGACTTTGAGAGAAACCAATGATGGTTTTGAAGTTGCTCGTAAGGACTTAGCGCTTAGAGGGCCGGGTGAAGTTTTGGGTACCCGACAAACTGGACTGGCAGAAATGAAAATTGCCGATATAATTCGAGACCAGCATCTCATTCCAGAGGTTAATGCACTTGCTCAAACACTTATTAATGATTATCCTGAAGTGGTTGAGCCGATTATTAATCGGTGGATTGGAAAGAAAATGGATTATCAAAATGTTTAGTGCTTTGGTGGTATGCACTTTTCATCCAAATTATTTAAAAAAAGAGAGCAGGAGTTCTACCAACATGTCGAATAAGCAGCTAATCAGTGTTATTTTACTTCTGATTTTAAGCCTTTCGGTGCAGGCACAAATATATAAATGTGAAAATGAGATTGGGGAAATCAATTTCTCTGATGAACCTTGTTCTAAAGATGAAGTCGGTGAGCGTCTTAACTGGCTGAAAAGTTCCACTTCAAGTAAGAAAAAAAATACCCGTTCGTCAGTTTCTACTCAGGCAAAAAAGACAGAAAAAAAAGCCAGGAAAAATAATGAAGCTTATGTTTTGCTCTCTTTATTAACCACCACTCAGTTGGAGTTAGAAACTGCGTCACTGAGAAGCTCTCTGGATGGAGAGACCACTGATAGTCCTGAATTAATGCTTTCCGATGGTATTACTATTAATTTATTGAAGGTTGATAAAATCTTAATCACCTATAAATCAGGGAAAAAGGAACTCAAAGCTCGTTTTATCATGGATGATGGCTATGAAGAAGTGAAAACAGTAAAAAAACCATTTCCAAAAATTATTGGTGAGGCAAAAATTGGTCGTTTTACTAAATCTCTTGAAGATATTAAACGGATTGAATTTTTCAATTCAAAAAAATTACTCAAAATGGCTGGGAAAAGTAGTGTTACAAATAAATCTACTTCTTCAGAAAGTAAAAAAGCCTTAAGTCGTAAAAAGTCTCAGGTGAAAGAAGTATCATCAACAAGGCCTATAGCATCAGAAAATGTAAAAAATGAAACGCCTGTTATTGAGCTGGATCTTTCTCATCAGGTGCCAGATACAGCTACTAAAAAGTCTATAAAAAAAACACAAATTAAAGTAGTTGATAAAAAAACAATTAATCATGCTTCAAGCACTGGTATACAGGTTGATTTTGTTAATGAGAAAAAAATGACTATAGAAAAGCAGGGCTTAAGTAGTTCTAAAGGTACTAAGAAAAGTCAGCAACAACACTTTTTTGTCAGTGATAAAGAACAAATACCCTTCGAGGCAATTAAAACGATTAAAATTCGTCCTACGGCGAAGAATCAATTACTTGTTGCGGTTGAGTTAAAAACCAAAGAGATTAAAATGGAAGTTATGTCACCACCATTTACTCGGATTGTTGGCAAAAGCAGTTCGGGTATATTTGACCACTCGTTATCAGATATTAAATCCATCAGTTTTCAGCGCTGAGCCTTTATGGTAATATCATGACTCTATTTCCTTGAATGAGTAGTCAAATCTCCCCTCTATGTCAGTGATATTGTATGCCAGCCATTATTCGACAGTTTAAACGGATCCCACACTGGGTTGCTGTTGATTATGCTTCCATCTTGCATATTCCAGATAGTACAAAAGAGTGGTTGCTTGACAGTGCTTCTTTAACTCTGAGAATAAAAAATCATTGCCAATCTAATCATATCGGTCAATTTTCTGTTCGATTATTGCGTCAGGGAATGAGTATACCGTCCAATGATGAGGTCCAGAGGCTTAAAATAAAAAGTCGTCGTTATGCTTTGATCCGCGAAGTGCTTCTTTATTGTGGAATTACTCCGGTTATTTTTGCTCGAACTGTGATCCCTATAAAAACACTGACGGGACCACAGCGTCAATTGAGTCATTTGGGAAATCGTCCTTTAGGTGAATTTCTATTTGCTCAGCCGGAATTGCAAAGAGATGCAATGGAAGTTGCAGTGTTAAAAAATGGCCATCAATTATTTGATAGTGCTGTTAGTAATCTCAATGATAAGCCTTTAAATCAGTCAAAACACACTGAAAGTTATCAAGTGATGCCGGATAAAGTCTGGGCCAGACGTTCTATTTTTCGTCTACGGCATAAGCCTCTATTAGTAGCAGAAGTATTTCTTCCGGAGCTTTTATCTTCTGCTAATCCTCATCACCACAATCATTTATTTCCTCCTGTCCTTACGAATGTTAAAATTTGACGTGTAGAATCAATTCTCCTGATGTTATTTTATTCTTCTTCAACAAAATAGAGGAAAGCTAAATCGATATTATGTTTTTTTCCAAAGAGCGTTTACACCAATATTATTTATTGATGAGAATGGATCGTCCGATTGGTACATGGTTGCTTTTATGGCCTACTTTCTGGGCTTTATGGATTGCTGCTGAGGGGATTCCACCTATTAGTATTGTTGTTATTTTTGCTTTAGGTGTGTTTATTATGCGTTCCGCTGGTTGTGTGATTAATGATTATGCAGACCGTCACATTGATAAACATGTTGAACGTACCAAAAATCGTCCTATTACATCAGGTAAAGTGTCCCCTAAAGAAGCTTTGATATTGTTTGCTGTTTGCATTCTAATCGCATTTCTTCTGGTCATGTTTTTAAATCTCTATAGTATTCTTTTAAGTTTTGTTGCTCTAGTACTAGCTTCAATTTACCCTTTTATGAAACGTTATACCCATTATCCTCAAATTGTCCTTGGTATGGCTTTTAGCTGGGCCATTCCTATGGGTTTTGCAGCGCAGTTAAATCATATCCCAGAGGTGGCCTGGTTTTTATATTTTGTCACAATACTCTGGATTGTTAGTTATGACACGATGTATGCGATGGCAGATAGAGAAGAGGATCTAAAAATAGGCGTTAAATCAACTGCAATCATTTTTGCTGATAATGACAAGCTTATTATTGCCCTGTTACAAATGACCTTTACTTTCGGTATGTTTGGCGTTGCCTGGTGGGTACAAGGAGGTTTATTTTTTTATCTTGGAATTATTGCATCGGGTCTTTTTTCCCTCTATCAGCAGTATTTGATCCGTGAACGCGACCCAAAAAACTGTTTTCAGGCTTTTTTGAACAATCATTGGCTTGGAATGCTAATATTTATTGGCATTTTTCTTAATTATTTGCCATAGTTAGGGCATGATCTTGAAAAAATAAGTAAACTTAATACAGAATTAATATAGGCTGATGATGCAATTCCCTTTTTTTAAAAGAAAAAAGAATAAAAAGGGCTTGATCGGTGTTGATTTTCGATCGAGTCGAGTTGCTATTGCACACATTCTGCATGCTGATAAACCCGCCAATAAACCTAAATTAAAGCAATGTGCTTTTGAAACGATCTCCGAAGACTCTTATTCTGCTGATGGCTATCAACCTGATAATACTTTTTCACAGAGTCAGGCTTTGTCAAAATTGGTGCAAACATTCCCCACCAGCCAATTTTATTGTAATTCCTCCATTGAAAGTATGGCCTATGAACTACTTTTAATTGATGAACCGAAGGTTGAATCTACGGAATTAAAACAAGCAGTTCGCTGGCGTATAAAAGATCAACTGTCCTATCATATCGATGATGCTATTATCGATGTCTTTGAAATTCCAGGCCAACCTTCAGGGCGAGCTCAACTAATGTATGTGGTTGCTTCTCAAAAGCAAAAGATTGAATCTCGCATTGAACAACTCAAGCAAGCCAATATGGGAATCCAATCAATTGATATATATGAACTTGCACAACGAAATATTGCCTCGGTTTTGCCTGAAGACAAAGATGGTATCGTCATGTTGAGATTCAATGAGGATAGTGGTTTACTGACGATAAC
>JAPHSW010000133.1 GCA_026196615.1 Gammaproteobacteria bacterium
AAGGAGAAAAAAATGGCAGGTAATAATAAGGAGCCTTATCAACAGGCTTATTATCCACCCGTACCTACGGGATTTACAAAATATTGTCGTTGTTCGATTATTTGGCAGTTTTACCGTTTTGTTGTTATTAATTACAAAATGTTGAAATTAATGTCTAAATCACAACATTAGAATCGCTTCTTCAGATGGTTTTCTGATATGCTAAGATTCAACTTTCAGGTTAATATTGTTCAACTTGATAAACAGGATTCACTTTAATGGCCTCACATATTGAATGCCATAAGTTATGTTATACGCCAGAACAGCTATTTAAGCTCGTTGCTCAGGTTGAACGTTATCCTGAATTCTTACCCTTATGGCATTCAGTTAATGTTTCAAAAGAGCAGTATAATGAACTTGGGCAAAGAATTTATTTGACTGAGCAGGTTATTCATTTAGGGCCGCTATACAAAAGTTTTTGCACCCAAACGACACTTGAGCCATTTCATCGCATCCATATTGATTCATCCGATCCTATGTTTCGAAAATTTTCCATTGATTGGTTGTTTACGTCTGGAACCGAGTCAAATGGAAAAGAGGCAGGGTGCCAAATTGATTTTAAGCTTAACTGTGAGGCTTCATCAATGTTGCTTCGGCCTATTTTTGATATAGCATTAATGGATACAGCACGCTCTATTGTTTCAGCTTTTGAGAATAGAGCCCGATGTATTTATGATCATTAATTATTATTGATCAGTTAATTATTCTCTTATGAAACCATCAATTTCAGTTGTTATTCCTGCATACAATGAAGCAAAATATATTGCAGAAACATATAAATCTGTTTTTATTACGGCAACTGCTTACTATGAAGGCCATGTTGAGATTATTGTTGTGGATAATAATTCAACCGATAAAACAGGAGAGATTGCTTCCTCATTAGGTGCTATCGTGGTTTTTGAAGAAAAAAATCAAATAGCGCGAGCAAGAAATGCAGGAGCTAAAAAAGCGACAGGTGATTATTTAGTCTTTGTTGATGCAGATACCTTATTGATAGGTGATATTCTTGATAAAGTATCAACTCATCTTTCCAGTGGTAAAGTGATTGGAGGTGGGGCATGGACAGAGCCTGACTCTAAAGGCGTTGGTTATTATCTTTTTAAATATGGTATTAATTACTTATTGGCCATAAAAAACATTACAGTAGGGCCTTTCCTGTATTGTAATCGTGAAGCTTTTTTTCGTGTAGGTGGTTTTGATGAAAGCTATTATGCGGGTGAGGAATTTACTTTAGCCAGACGTTTAAAAAAAGAAGGAAAAAAAGAAAACAAATCCTGGAAAATAATAAGATATCATTCTGGACATCGTATTATTACCTCAAGTCGCCGGTTTGGTCGATTTGGAGGTTTAGAAATGGCTTTTAAAAATATTCATTTGCTGTGGCAGATGGATCGCAAACTTAAACAAAAAAGCCAATGTAAGTTTTGGTACGATAATCGTGAATAATGTCAAAATTTAGTTTGCATTGCTCTTATCGATAGCATCGTCCTCCGGGCGACCAAACTTACGACCATTATAAGTGAGAACCAGAACAGACAGACTTAGTATAACAATGGATACACTAATACTCAGTAAGAGGTACAGGTGAAAATCATCAGATACTTGTTGTACGTCAATAACCAGATGACGAGATAAAGCAGTAATGGCGATATAGATCAGAAATTGGACAGGTAATCGATGAGTTTTGAAATAAATACCGACCATTGCACCCAATTCAAGATAGATAAATAACAATAAAATATCTTTTAATTTAGCATGTCCTTCAGACATGATATGAAGATATTCATAAATAGCTGACCAGACAATTGTCCCACCAATAACAAATAAAGCCAGATAATGGAATATGTCCACCATCATATCACCAGTACTTTGGATCTTATTGGTTATTTTGTTCATATTGATTGCCTGTTTTTTTATTTTAAATAATTACTTTTTAGGACGAAAAGGCTTGATAACGGCTTCATCGCATTCTAGAAATGGTCCATCAATCAGATCGATGCAATAGGGGATGGCTGGAAAAACAGCATCAAGACATTCTCGAATTGACTTAGGCTTGCCTGGTAAATTAACGATGAGAGAATTACCTCGTATACCTGCTGTTTGACGTGAAAGAATAGCGGTTGGGACATATTGTAAACTAACCTGACGCATGAGCTCTCCAAAGCCAGGCATCATTTTGTCACAAACATTTTCAGTGGCTTCAGGTGTTACATCACGTTTTGCAGGTCCTGTACCACCCGTTGTGACAATAAGGCAGCACTCTTCCTGGTCTGCTAATTCAATCATGGTTTGTTCCAGAGCCTCTTGTTCATCAGGAATAACACGATAAACAGATTCCCATTCGGAGGTCAGATAATCATTCATTGTGTCGATTATCGCCTTGCCAGAAAGATCTTCATAAACACCTGCACTAGCACGGTCAGATGCTGTGATAATACCAATTTTAGCTCTCATACTTTATACTCTGCTTATAATTCTGACAATAAGTCATTATTTGAAATGCACATACTTTTTGAAATGAAGTAGTGAATCACAGTTAAAATTTTGAATTAGTTTATTATTTTGCGAAAATTAAGTAAACACCTTCTGTGGTAATAAGGGGGAATACTCCCGCACAAAATATAAGGTTTTTAAGGAAGTGGAATTGGATTTGAAATGAAAGTTTTTGTGATAATATTTGTTTTTTTTATAGCTCAGAACTATGCCTGGTCTAGTGTTTTTAACTTACCTGAAGACCCCAATGAAAGTCTGATTGGCCTTTCTCCTGAAACCCCTTATTACACTAAAGCCAATGCAGACGATACCTTATTAGATGTGGCTCGACGCTTTAATATTGGTCAAAATGAGATTCTACTCGTCAATCCTGAAGTGGATCGTTGGTTACCTGGAGCAGGGGCTTCCATCTTGATTCCTGGTAGCCGAGTCTTGCCTGATGTTCCCAGAGAAGGACTCACACTTAATTTGCCTGAGTATCGTTTATATTATTTTCCAGCAGATAATAAAACGGTTATTACTCACCCTGTTAGTATTGGCCGACAGGATTGGAATACTCCTTTAGGACAAACCAAAATTGTTCAGAAAAAAGCAGACCCAACCTGGACTCCACCAGAGTCTATAAAAAAAGAGCATGCTGAAAAAGGCGAAATTTTGCCTGATGTCGTACCGGCAGGCCCAGATAATCCATTAGGTCTTTTTGCCTTACGTCTGGGCATTCCAGGTTATTTAATTCATGGAACCAATAAACCTTTTGGTGTGGGGATGAGAGTGAGTCATGGCTGTGTTCGGATGTATCCAGAAGATATTGAGAAACTTTTTCCCGAAGTGAAAGTCGGTATGCCTGTCAATATTGTCAACCAACCGGTTAAAGTGGGCTGGTTGAATAAAAAAATTTATATTGAAGTACATCCTCAATTAGAAGGTGAAGAATTACCATATGAGGAACTTTATGAAAAAACCATGGAATTAATTAAGAAAACATTCTTTAAACACAATTACCAACAGGAACTGGTTGTGGAGGCCCAGGCATTAAGAAATGCTCTGGAACAAAAAAATGGTTTGCCAGTCGCCATCACTCGAACTATTACTGTGAAAACAGATCCCGTTGACGAGTTGTTTTAATTGTAATGATATATCATTGGGCGAATACATCTAGATTTAACTCACTCTGATTCTTTTGCGACTCTTTGATGATATCCAGACCACAAAGATATTGTTCAGACTTAGGTTCAAAAGTAATCATATACCCTCTAGCATTGATAATGAAATCACTGCATTGTTTAAACCGTTTTCTTAGTTGAACTCAGCCATGCTGAGTTTGGGTTTTATGGTTGAATGACTAACCCCAAGCTTTTATTTCTTGCCAGTCTATATGAAAACTTCTATATTTGAAGTTAAACGAACAGTTAAGTGATAATGTTCCCTGGATTATGAGGCCCTCTGAATGTTGAATAAAATAATAATTTCCAATTCTGGATTCCGTAGGATATTTAGCTGTGCTGCATGTATGCTACTTCTATGGGAGCCAATGAACATTGATGCAAAGCCAATAGTATTACAAGCACCTTCAGATAAAGATGTTCAGCTGGAAGAAAAAGACCTGGAGGCTCAAAAGCATCTGGCTATCATGGTTAATAAAATACAAAAAGATCCTGAAGCTAAAGAGAAAATTGTCCAGTTTGGACAGGAACGGACTATTTTGTGCAATGTTTGTCATGGTGAAGATGGTAATGCCAAGCGTGCAGGTGTGCCAAACCTTGCAGGTCAGAATCCGGTTTACCTGCTTGATCAGATTCAACGTTTTAGTGATGGTCGGCGCTATGATCGGACAATGAGATCTTTGGCCTCAAGTTTCACCGAGGATGAGAAAATTATGCTGGCACTGTATTATTCAAAGATGGAAGCCAGGCCAACCAAGATTCAGGATCCTGTGCAATGGGCTGCAGGCAAGGAAATATATGATGTTGCCTGTGCACAGTGTCATGGTGAAAGAGGGCGAGGGGAAAAAGGGTATGCACGACTTTCGAGTCAGAAAGCAGACTATGTGATAAAAATGTTGAAGGAGTTTCGGTCTTATACAGGTCGGCGGGCCAACCCCTGGATGGCAGCAGTATCAAATTCTCTTAACGATGAGGAAATGGCGGCAGTTGCGGCTTATGTATCTACTTTGAAGTAACCAGACTTGTGGGCACGGTGTTTTGTTTTGTAGTCAGGAACTTTAAATATTTAGAGCTATTGGGGGTGACTTTCACACCCAATAGCTTCTTAAAATTATAAGTGAACATACATAACTAATGTCTTTAAAACGATTATGGTATATGAAGTGCAAACTTATATTTTAAGCCGATTCATTAATGACCTCTTCATTTTTTTGACTATGATGATCTCCAGCTAATAGTGTATATATCGCAGGTAGTACAAACAAGGTAAAAAAAGTACCTATTAACATACCAATAACAATAACGATTCCTAAAGAAAAGTGGCTTGAAGCACCTGCACCTTTTGATAGAACAAGAGGAATGAGTCCAACCACCATCGCTGCTGTTGTCATCAATATCGGACGTAATCTGACTGCGGATGCTTTTAAAATAGATTCATGGCGATTTAAACCTTCTTGTATTTGAACCTGGTTAGCAAATTCAACCATTAAAATTCCATGTTTACTAATCAATCCAATGAGAGTAACAAGACCTATCTGTGTATAAATATTAATTGTCGTATAGCCAAGATAAATGGGTATTAATGCACCAAATATACTTAGAGGTACACTGATTAAGATAATAAACGGATCTCTAAAACTATTAAACTGGGTGACTAGCGCTAAATAGATAAAGACTAATGCCAGTATAAAGGCCATAAGTAATTGACCACTTTCTTCAACATACTGTCGTGTTTCACCTTGCCAGGTATAACTGTATGCACCTGGAAAGTGTGATTTTGCATATTGTGATAAATAATCAACAACGGTATCCTGAGTCACACCAGGTAATGGTATGGCCTGAAATATAGCTGAGTTTAACTGGTTAAACTGATACAGTTTATTGGGCTCTACATCTTCCTCTAATGTCACTATTGTTGATAGGGAAATTTCATCTCCGCTGGCGGTTCGAACATAGAGTGAGTTTATTACTTCAGGCGTTAAGCGAAACTCAGCTTTTGCTTGAGGAATAACTTCATAAGCACGGCCATCGATGCTGATTCTATTAATATAATTTTCACCAATAAAAATGGCCAGAGTATCGCTGATGTCCTGCATTCGAATACCAAGCGTATTGGCTTTATTACGATTTATTTTTATGTTGGTGACTGGATTATTAAAACTGAGTGTACTATCAGTTAATGCAAATAAGCCGCTTTCCATTGCTGTTTGTTTTAATTGTTCGACAACCTCATAAATATCTCTAGGTGATTTAGTTGAACTAATCACCATTTGCACCGGCATACCGCCTGTAGAACCTGGTAATGAGGGTAATGAGAAGACAAAAGCTGCAATCCCTTCAACATCCATTACTTCAGCTTGTACCTGTTGTTGAATGGCCTGTTGAGTTCGGTCACGATTTTCCCAGCGAGACAAACCAAAGCCACCGAATCCTTCATTTGGGGTAGGTCCATTGACAAAGAAGCTATTTGAATATTCAGGGTAGCGTTCAAAAATAGTTTGAATTTTTTCAGAAAAAGCATCCATGTAATTAAGACTCACATTGTGGGGGCCTTTCATTACTAAGATGACATCACCCTGATCTTCTTCCGGGGCAAGTTCATGTTGAGAAAATAGATACATATAACCTGAAGCAGCAATGATGACTGCTGCAAATAAGACAACAAAATAACGTGCTTTTATTACATAAACCAGTATGGATTTATAAGTTCTTGCCAACGCTTCAAATAAGTGCTCAATTGTTTTTGCAAACCAACTTTCACTGGTTTCTTTGGTAATAATATTAGCTGCCATCATTGGTGATAAGGTCAATGCAACAACACCAGAAATAATCACACTGGCAGCTAAAGCAAATGCAAACTCCTGAAACAGGCTGCCTGTTAAACCACCAACCATACCAATAGGTGCATATACAATAGCCAATGTCGCTGTCATAGCGATGACAGGGCGCCTTATTTCACGAGCACCAATTAGTGCAGATTCCAATGGTGATTTACCTTCCTCAAGATGACGGAATACATTTTCAACCACAACAATAGCATCATCAACAACAAGACCAATAGCTAATACCATTGCTAATAAGGTTAGTAAATTAATAGTAAATCCAAAAATTGAGAGAAAAGCTGCTGCACCAATTAAAGAGAGTGGGATGGTTACAATAGGTATAAAAATGGCTCTAAAAGAACCCAAAAACAGGAACAATACACAGATAACAATCACAATCGCTTCTAATAAAGTTGTGATGACTTTATCAATGGATGCATTAATAAAACGAGTCACATCGTAAGGTACGTCATATGTTAAACCTGGGGGAAAGGCTTGTTGCATACCTGAAAGTAATTGATTCGTATCAGCAACAATGGTTAATGGATTGCCCGTAGGTGATGGATTAACACCAATAAAAACAACAGGAGAACCATTGGCATAGGATGATTGATCATCTGATTTTGCACCAAATTCAACTGTAGCTATATCTTTAACCCGAACAATGCTATCATCATTTGATTTAAGTACCAGCTCAGCAAATTCATCCAAACTACTGATACCCGTATCAGCCTTCAGGCTGGTCAACACATAAGGACCTTCTATCTTACCGGGTGCTGATTGAACATTATTATCCTGTAGGGCATCTGAAATATCACTAGCTGTTAAATCGTGAGCTGCCATACGTAGCGGATCAAGCCACATACGGATTGATAATTCTTGTGCACCAAATAACTCAAGACTCCCAACACCTTCAACAGATGCAAGACGTGGTAATACAGAACGATTTAAATAGTCAGTAACCTGTGGGATACTAAGGTGAGGTGATGAAAATCCAATGTACATTATCGCTGTGCCATCACCAGAAGTTTTTCGAATAATGGGATCAGTTGCTTCCGGGGGCAGTTTAAAACGCACTTCATTTATTTTTGCCATGATTTCTGTCATAGCCAGATTTGAATCGGCATTGAGTTTTAATCTTGCACTGATGGTGCTCATGCCCTGAACCGTGTCTGAGCTTAAATATTCAATACCTGTTGCTGATGCAATTGATTGAGCTATAGGCGTTGTGACAAAGCCCTGCATTAATTCAGGGGTGGCACCTGGTTAGGCAGTGGTTACCGTAATGGTTGCAGATTCGATAGCAGGATATTGGCGTAGTGGTAATTGAT
>JAPHSW010000051.1 GCA_026196615.1 Gammaproteobacteria bacterium
ACTTAATCGGTCCACTATAAAAAGCGGTTTAGGGAATATAATGGAAATCAGGTATAAAGTACAACTTTATTTTTTAATAGTGTGTATAAAGGATTACTTATACCTACCATTAGAAAACAATAAGACAAAGTAAGCAATTATCTTTTTATTTCAACTAGTTACTTTTTTAATGTTCTTTATTCTTCAATTAATTACAGCACTTTGATAAATAATGATTCAAATACTTGCCCCCACCTGGATTCAGTCGTTTTATTGATAATAATCAAATCACTCAATCCATTTAATTGAACATCCCATACTCGGTATCTGCTGTTCAGGACCCCTTCCAGACTGTGCTACCTGTTTCATTGATTCAAATAAATCTCTTTTAACATCTGGGGCAGCTGTTTCTTTTCTAGAAGCATCAAGTCGTCCCCGATATTGTAATTTGAGTTCAGCATTGTAGCCAAAAAAATCTGGTGTACAAACGGCACCATATTGCTTTGCTACATCTTGGGATGAATCCAGCAGATAAGGAAAGGAAAAACCCAACTCCTGTGATATCTTTTTCATATTTTCTGGTGAATCTTCATCATATTGTGATGGGTCATTGGACATAATGGCAACACTATTCACTCCAAGTTCCTTTAACTCATTTGTATCACGAATCAAACGACCTAAGATTGCTTTAACATAAGGGCAGTGGTTGCAAATAAACATAACAAGCAAACCATTTTCACCCTGACACTCTTTCAGACTCCAAATTTTTCCATCGACATCAGGTAGAGAAAATTCAATTGCCTCTTTATTAAATTCACAAACAGGCGTTTCAAGACTAACCATTTTTATTCCTTCTTCATTTTAAGAGATATTCTTGTCTGACTAAAAATTTCTTTTTCACAGGTTAAATAATGTTTATTAGAGCTTAATAACCCCAGTCAGTACAGACATATTAACTAAAAAGTATGAAATTATTTCAATCTAGGCGTACAATTCATTAATTTTATTTGAAGTTGCGTCAATAAGGTCTAAAATTGTTAGCTAAATTTATCCTTAATATATACGCATCATTATTCTAATTAATAGTTAAATAGCAGGAACTTCTATGGCCAATAGCCACTTATTTACTTCTGAATCTGTCTCAGAGGGACATCCAGACAAAATCGCTGATCAAATCTCTGATGCTGTTCTTGATGCCATATTAACAACTGATAAGCATGCACGTGTTGCTTGTGAAACCATGATAAATACAGGTATGGTTATTCTATCCGGAGAAATTACTACTTCTTCATATGTAGATATGCAACAAGTTGTTCGTGATACCATCAAAGAAATTGGCTATGACCATTCTGATATGGGATTCGACTATCAATCCTGTGCTGTTTTAACTTCCATTGACAAGCAATCTGCTGATATTGCTATGGGCGTTGATGAAACTGATGCTCATGAACAAGGAGCTGGTGATCAGGGCTTAATGTTTGGTTATGCCAGTAATGAAACTGAGGTCTTAATGCCTGCCCCAATTACCTTTGCACACCAGTTGGTTAAACGTCAGGCCCATGTTAGAAAAAGTGGTCTTCTGAGCTGGTTGCGCCCTGATGCAAAAAGCCAGGTGACTTTCCGTTATGAAAATAATATACCTGTCGGTATTGATGCAGTCGTTTTATCCACTCAGCATGATGATGAAGTCAGTACAGAAACTTTACGTGAAGCAGTGATGGATGAAATCATTAAACCCATCCTTCCTGAAAAATGGTTATCAAAAGAGACCAAGTATCATATTAATCCGACTGGACGTTTTGTTATTGGTGGCCCTGTAGGTGATTGTGGTTTAACTGGTCGCAAAATCATTGTTGATACCTATGGCGGCATGGCTCGTCATGGTGGTGGTGCTTTTTCAGGCAAGGATCCATCTAAAGTTGATCGCAGTGCTGCATACGCAGGTCGCTATGTTGCAAAAAATGTCGTAGCTGCTGGTTTAGCTGATCGTTGTGAAATTCAAGTATCTTACGCCATTGGTGTTTCAGAACCCACTTCAGTTTCAGTCAACACTTTTGGTACAGGAAAGGTCAGTGATAATGAACTGGTTGAACTTATCACTGAACATTTTGATTTACGAGCAGGTGGGCTTGTTAAGATGTTAAATCTATTACGTCCAATTTATAAAGCAACTGCTGCTTATGGACACTTTGGCCGTGAAGAAGCCGAATTCAGCTGGGAACAAACAGACAAAGCTGACGCATTGAAAGCAGCCGCTAACCTTTAAGGCTTCTTAGGACATTATTACTTAAGAAAGCCCATTTTTTATTGATAATTCACTTATAAAAATCAATAAAAATAACAAACAGACATAAATATTAAGGATGTAAAATGAGTACATTTACAGATTATAAAGTAGCAGATATGAGCCTCGCCGAATGGGGACGTAAAGAAATATCTATGGCAGAAGTTGAAATGCCTGGCTTGATGGCTTTAAGAGAAGAATACGAAGGACAAAATCCTCTCGCTGGTTGCCGTATTATGGGCAGTATTCACATGACCATTCAAACAGCGGTACTAATTGAAACTTTAGTGTATTTAGGCGCTGAAGTACGCTGGGTCTCCTGTAACATTTTCTCTACTCAGGATCATGCCGCTGCTGCAATTGCAGCACGTGATATTCCTGTATTTGCCTGGAAAGGCGAAACAATTGAAGAGTATTGGTGGTGTACAGAGCAGGCATTAATGTGGCCTGATGGTAAGTTACCTAATATGATCCTTGATGATGGTGGTGATGCGACATTATTAGTACATAAGGGTGTCGAGTTTGAAAAAGCTGGTGCAATTCCAGAGACTCAAGCAGATGATAATGAAGAGTATAAAGCTATATTAGATGTATTACGTCGCACAATAAAACCAGGTTCAAGCACCTGGCAAGATATTGCAGGCAGCGTTAAAGGTGTAACAGAAGAAACCACAACTGGCGTTCACCGCCTCTATGAAATGCAGGAAAAGGGTGAATTATTATTCCCTGCTATGAATGTCAATGACTCTGCTACAAAATCTAAGTTTGATAATCTTTATGGCTGCCGCGAATCACTTATTGACAGTATAAAACGTGCAACGGATGTCATGATTGCAGGCAAAATTTGTGTTGTTTTAGGTTATGGTGATGTTGGTAAAGGTTGTGCTCAAGCTTATCGTGGCATGGGTGCCACCGTATGGGTTACAGAAATCGATCCTATTTGTGCATTACAAGCTGCAATGGAAGGTTATCGTGTTGTCGATATGAATGAAGTTGCTCCAATGGGTGATATTTTTGTGACCACGACAGGCAATGTCAATGTCATTAACCACAACCACATGAAGGCAATGAAAAATGAAGCCATTGTATGTAATATTGGACACTTTGACTCTGAAATTGATATTGCTTCTTTAGAACAATATGAGTGGGAAGAAATTAAACCTCAGGTTGATCATGTTATTTTCCCTGACGGAAAGAAAATTATTATTTTGGCAAAAGGTCGCTTAGTTAATCTGGGTTGTGCAACTGGACACCCAAGTTTTGTCATGTCTGCCTCATTTACCAACCAGGTTATGGCACAGATTGAGTTTTTTACTAATGCCGATGCTTATGAAAACAAAGTCTATATTTTACCTAAAATTCTGGACGAAAAGGTAGCTCATTTGCACCTGATGAAAATTGGCGCCAAATTAACCCTACTTTCCGAAGAGCAAGCTAATTATATTAATGTACCTCAGGAAGGACCATACAAGGCTGAGCACTATCGTTATTAATAAGCGTTATTAAAAGTCTTTTTTAAAAGTTTTTAATTACCGTTAGACAAAAAATGGAGTATTTTTCAGGCTACCCAGTTTTAAACTGCGTAGCCTGATTTTTATCGTATATGAATTCCCTAAAAACTGATTATAACAAAGAGAAGCACCCCATTAGTTTTGAGTTTTTTCCAACAAAAACAACGGAAGGTGCTGAAAAACTAGCCATCGTACGTGATAAATTAAGTGTCTTAGACCCACTTTATTATTCAGTTACTTACGGAGCAGGAGGCAGTACTCAGGAAGGGACGCTTAATACCGTTAAAAGCATAATGGATGCTGGTTACTCAGGTGCACCACATTTATCTTGTATTGGCTCTACCAAAGAGGGAATTAAGTCACTTCTAAACACCTTTATTGAAAGAGATATTAAGCGAATTGTTGCATTAAGGGGAGATTTACCATCAGGCCACCGTGATGTAGGAGAATTTCGCTATGCCAGTGAGCTCGTTGAATTCATTCGCTCTGAAACAGGAAATCACTTTCATATTGAAGTGGCAGCTTACCCAGAAGTACACCCTCAGGCAAAAAATGCCCAAACTGATCTAAATAATTTTCTAGCCAAAATGAATGCTGGGGCTAATAGCGCAATTACTCAATATTTTTTCAATATTGATGCTTACCTCTATTTTATTGATAGCTGTCAAAAAGCAGGCATGGATAAGCCCATTATTCCAGGTATTATGCCTATCACCAATTATTCTCGTCTGGCTGGTTTTTCAGATATGTGTGGTGCAGAAATACCCCGCTGGCTCGCTAAACGTCTGGAAAGCTATGGAGATGATATTGATTCAATTAAAGCACTTGGGCTTGAAGTCATTTCAAACTTATGTGAAAGGCTTATAGAGGCGGGGGCGCCAGGGCTGCATTTTTATACACTGAATCAGAGTAAGACCACATTGCAAATCTGTCAGAATCTGGGACTAAAAACATAAATTAATATGTCAGTAAGGTCAGTTATTTGATTCATTAGCCCCAAATAAGCTTGATACCAACAGCAATTGTCACAATTTCAAAGACCCGTTTTATCCAGCGATTGTTGGCAACAATCGCTAGGTGTGCCCCTGTATATCCACCTAGAAGAGAGCCTAGCAATAGAGCTGGCAGCCAGTCCCATTGAATATGACTCAAAACACCAATGGTTATAGCACCGCTCCCATTCCAAAAAATGCCAACCAGAACCAGTGTATAAGCAACAGCCGTTTTGTAATCAAAACCAAACCACCTAACCAGCCATAGAGTAACAAATAATCCAGTTCCTGAAGTCAAAGAACCATTAAGTATACCAATCAGGCATAACATAGCTCCGCCAATGAGCATACCATAAGTATTCCTATGAATTGCATTGTGTATTTGCCCCAGTTCAGGCTTTAGCCAGGAATAAATGCCAAGAGAAATAGTTAATATTCCGAGCGCTACTTTTGCTTGATATTCAGGGATCTGTACAATAATAAAACCTCCAGCAACAACACCTGGAACACCAGCCATTAAGATAAATAATGAAAATTTTAAATTCAACTTTCCAGTACGCAGATGACGTACGGTTGCACCAACCCCCAAAGCAACACTAGCAACCTTATGGGTTGCTAGTGCAATACTAAATGATAATCCCAAAAAAATAAGCATTGGTAGCTGAATCAGACCCGCACCACCACCAGCAAAAGCCGAAAAAGTATTGGCAACATAAGAAACAAGCAATAAAAGAAGTTGCTCACTCATTGACATAAATAGACCTTTTCTCATATAAGAGAAGTTATATACAAAATTACAATAATCATTTAAATAATGACTATTTCTTAAAAAGAAGTTTCTGGTGTGCACTATGTTCTAATGAGCATTAAATCATCAGGATAATGGCTTTTACGAACACAAATTTCTAAAGTCCTAAAAATGTATACTATTTACTTTTCCATAGCGTTTTAAAATGTTATATATTATGTTTATAAACAATCGATTATTATTTGCCTATTTAAACTAACAATATGATAAAGCTGGCATTAATAACAAGTGACTACTACACTAGCTATTATATATGACAACACTCAACCAACTCAGCATAAATAAATTCACCCTAAAACAAGTGGTTCATGTACTTGTTGCTTTCCTGTGCTTACTCATTATTTCAAACCCATTATATGCAGAAAAGAGCTTTATTAAATGCTGGAAAAATGCAGAAGGTTTAACCGAATGTGGGAATCGTATACCTAGAGAATATTATAACCAAAAAATCCGTTACATTGATGATGCAGGTGTTACACGAAAAGTCAAAGAAAAAGCAAAAACTCGTGAAGAACTTGATGCTCAGCTGGAAATTGAAAAATTACTTGCCTTAGAAGAAAAACAAAAACGTAAATCAAAAGAATATGATGAAGTTTTGTTAAAAACCTATTTGACTATTGATGATCTTCTTTTTGCATTAAATTCTAAGCTTAGCATTATAGAGTCACGTGGTACAGTTCTCGAATCAACCCTGGAACTAAAAAAACGTGAATTTGGTAATCTGGTAAGACAAGCAGCCAATAGCGAACGTTCAGGTCAAAAAATATCCAATCAGTTAGCGACAAAACTTGATAATGCCAGAAATTCACTGAGAGCTTTACAAACTCAAATCAGTGCTCAAGAGACTGAAACCAAAAAAATTAAAGAAATTTTTGCCCATGATGTTGAACGTTTTATGATATCAAAATCTCACCGTATAAAGCATAGTCTTTCAACTCCAAGTCAGGCAAAGAAACGGCACGCAGTTCGACTGACCTGCTTGAATCAAGCTCAATGTGACTTACATTGGAAAAAAGCCAATGACTTTATCAAAGAATTTGCAACAACCAAAGTACTCTATACAACAGATAAAATTTCAGTGACTGACATTCCCAAGGAATATCGTGATATAGCCATGAGCCTTACAATATTAAACAGCACATCAGAAGATAAAAAAATGCTCATTTATCAAATTCGATGTAATCAAGAGCGTGAGGGGCAAGAGTTTTGTGCTTCTGAGGATATTAATGGTTTACTAAAAGAGTTTAAAGATGCCGTTTACAAATAATCCACCCCTATAATTTGATAAAAGCCTGGCTATTGGTTTTTCACACTATTGACAAAAAATAACCATTTACTTACCCAATTTTCATCTGGCTGTTTCACAAATCGACTGCGGACATATTTACTTAACTGCCCCTCAATAAAGCTTGAAAGTACTTCAGCAAATTGACTAATATTCCCCTGATAACTCAATTGTCCTTTTAATTCAGCCTCTCGTAACGTTTGCCTAAGTTGAGTTTCAATACGTTGAAAAAATTGATCAGTGCGCTTTAAAAGACGTTCATGTTCGCCAATTAGTGCATCTCCCAACAAAATTCGAGTTATTCCAGGATTTTTTGCCGAAAAAGTTAACACAATAGCAATGATTTTCTCAATTTGTAAAAAAACTCCCCCCTGTTCTTTAGTAACCTCATTAATCAAACCAAAAACAGTCTCCTCACTAAACTCGATAAGCGCCTCAAACATCTTTGCTTTACTAGGAAAATGGCGATAAAGTGCTGCTTCAGAAACGCCCACAGCCTTTGCAAGATTTGCCGTTGTGATACGTTCTCCAGGCCTTTGCTCCAATTCAAGTGCCAAAGCCTGTAGTATTTGTTGTTTACGATTTGGTTTTGGCGTTTGGCTCTTATTTAAACTGGAACGTTTATTGTTTGTCTGAGTCATTTTTTGAGCATTTCTTCTCTTAATAAAAGAATCTAAATTGATTAAAAAAGTGAATCACAAAAAAATGATTTATTCACTTTCTTCAGGGCAATCACCAAAGATCAAAGTACCAATACCTTCATCCGTAAACAATTCCAACATAACAGCATGTTCAACACGGCCATCAATAATATGTGCAGAACAAACATTATTTTGAACCGCTTCAAGCGCACATCGAATTTTAGGGAGCATGCCTCCATAAATCGTTCCATCGGAGATTAACTCATCGACTTTCTCAGTACTTAGGCCAGTTAACAGTTTCTCTTTTTTATCTAAAAGCCCCTTCGTATTGGTCAAAAGAATAAGCTTTTCTGCATTAAGCTTTTCAGCCAATTTACCAGCCACTATATCAGCATTAATATTGTATGACTCGCCATTTTTTCCAAGACCAATCGGAGCAATGACAGGAATAAAATCACCATGAATAAGCATATCAACAACCGATGTATCAATCGCCGTTACTTCTCCAACATGCCCAATATCAATAATTTCTGGCGCCTTCATTTCTTCCGTTTGGTGAGAAAAATTCATCTTTTTTGCACTAATTAAAGCACCATCTTTACCAGTCAAGCCAACGGCCTTAGCACCATGAGAGTTCAATAAAGCCACTATTTCTTTATTGACCTGCCCCCCCAAAACCATTTCCACAACATCCATTGTTTCTTTGTCAGTAACACGCATACCACCAATGAATTCACTTTCTTTTCCAATTCGTTTTAATAAATTACCAATTTGTGGTCCTCCACCATGCACCACCACTGGATTTAAACCAACCAGCTTTAACAGAACAATATCACGGGCAAAACCATTTTTTAATGCTTCTTCCGTCATCGCATTACCACCATATTTAATAACAATGGTTTTACCCTGAAATTTTCTAATATAAGGTAACGCTTCAGATAATACATGGGCAATTGTGTTTGCCGAACTACTATTAATACTCATAATTTTTCTAAACTACTTCTTTAAACTATTTATTAAAATAAGGCTTAACAACGAAATGAAAAAATACTCTATCAACTTTAATCACTCTCGTTAAATCTGATATCATTCATCTGAGCTCTAGAATGGAAATTCCAGCGTTGGCTCAGCTGAAAGTATTGATTCTTTAAAAACATTGGCTATTCGTTGTAGAGCCTCTTCATTATCTGCTTCAAAACGTAAAGTCAGGTTTTCAGTCGTATTAGAAGCTCTTACCAACCCCCAGCCATCTGAATAATTTACTCGAATTCCATCAATTGTTATGATCTCACCATCATCAAAACAACTAGTATCAGCACTTATTTTTTCCATTATTTCAGCACTAGTGTTTGTTGCTATAAGGATTTCAGGGGTATTTAGCGAGTCAGGCAACTCTGCAAACACCTGGCGTGACTTCCTAAGATCAATGGATAAAATTTCAAGCACTCGTGCGGCTACAAAAAGTGCATCATCAAAACCAAACCAGCGTTCTTTAATAAAGATATGTCCACTCATTTCACCAGCAAGCAATGCACCTGTCTCTAAAAGTTTGCTTTTCATAAAAGAATGCCCACTTTTACACATAATAGCCTTACCACCTAGATCATTAATATAACGTTCCAGTTTCCATGATGACTTAACATCATAGAGTATTGTGGCTTCTTTATTTCTGGATAGTATATCCTTTGCCAAAAGCATCAAAATTCTATCTGGCCAGATAATTTCACCACCAGAAGAAATCAAACCGATTCTATCGCCATCACCATCAAAAGCAATACCAAGATCAGCTTTCATTTCAGCAACTTTTTCTATCAATTCTGACAGATTTTCAGGCCGACTTGGATCGGGATCATGTACTGGAAAATTACCATCAACATCACTATTTAATGCAGTGACTTTACAACCTAATTGTTCAAAAAATGTTGTTGCAAATTTACCTGTAACACCATTGCCAGAATCAATAACAATATTCATTGGTCTGGCTAAAATAATATTACCTGTTATTTTGGTGATATAATCTTCCATTACATTCATTTGCAACAGTTTTCCATCACCAGAAACTTGCTCACCTCTAATAACCTTTGCTTTTAATTTTTGTAATCGAACTTCACTATAACTATGCCCTGACAGCATAATTTTCATACCATTATAATTGGCAGGATTATGACTCGCTGTCACAATAACACCATTACCATCGGCTTTTGTCACTGCGGCAAAATACAATATTGGGCTACTGACCATACCGATATCAAGCACATCGATACCACTTTCCAATAAAGCATCAATGACAGACTTGACTAATTCGGGACTACTATTGCGCCCATCACAAGCTACGGCAATTTTCGTTTGGTGTTGCTCTGTCATTTCTTTTGCAATGCCATAAGCAATTTGTTTAAAAACCTCTGGGTTAATAAATTCACCGACTTCACCTCTAATATCATAGGCTCTAAATATTTTATCGGTGATAAGTTGTAGTACCTCATTTTCTGGGACATCCTCTTCTTCAAGAGTAATACCACCATCTTTTTTAAAAATCACATCGGTAACTTGTTCACTTCGAATCACTTTGGAAGAATCATGAGTTGCAGCTATTTCTTGTGTTTTATTCACTTGTCTTTTAGGAACTTTAACATAACGTTTAAGTTGTATATTTTTAAGTACAAAAACCAGTAGAACCAATGCAGAAACAATTGCCAATGAGCCTAATGCTAAATAAAGTATACTCATCCATAATAAAGAAGCCGGTGGTTCAACAGTTTGTTCTGCAGGCCACAATTTAAATGTCCACTGAGTATTAGCCATTTTTTTCGATATAACTAAAGGCATGCTTTTTAGAGCCGTATTACCTTTTTTAGCCAATACAGATGCTTTACCTGAAAAGAGCTGTACAATTTCAATATAGCCAACTTGTGTTTTAAAGTCCTTGATTAATACATCCATAAAGACTTGAGGTAATCTCGCCATAATATAACCAATGACGATATCTTTCTTTAATTCAGCATCCATATAAGTGACTTTTTGAATAAAAACAAGGCGTCCATCTTTACTATTCGCCTTGTGAACTTCAATCTTCATAGAATTATCAGCATTAGACTTTAACTCATTCAATATTGATAAAACGCCATAGCCCATCTCAGGATTATCAATGATGTCATCATCAATAAAATTAGCTGAAATAATCTCTACAATAGCTTGTTCACCAATACGAGCCTCTAACTCTGTTTTTAAAACATCTTGCCAGGAGGATTCATTAAAGTTTTTAATATATTCTGCATCCTTAAGAATATGATTAAAATTATTTATTTTAAGTGATAAAACCTGAGTGGCTTGTTTAAGGATTGTCGCAATATTTTGTTTAGCTCTATTGTCAATTTCCTGGTTATACTGGTTTACTGCACTCTCTTTACTTATTGATGCAGCATAAAATAACCCCAGAGAAATAAGAATTAAAACAACAATAAGACCAAAATGCTTTATTGTTTTCTTTTTTTCAGCATCCATAGGGATGTGCTCTTTTTTTTCTTTCTTTTCTTTTGACGATTTATTTTTAGATTTCTTCCCCCTAAGCTCTTCTAATTCTTCCTTACGCTTTGCCTTATTTTCTTCATCCATCATTTCCTGGATTTTTTGTTTGACGTCATTCATAAAATCAGTTTCACTCAGTTACTTTTTTATAGGAGCTATGTGTTAAAAGCATTAAGAACATGGGCACAGAAAAATCAACTAGTGGCTACCCGTATGGCCAAAGCCACCCTCACCACGCTGGCTTTGCTCGAAGGACTCAACAATATTTAAATTAGCTTGTATTACTGGAACAAAAACCAGTTGTGCAATACGCTCTCCCGGCTTAACAATGAAAGTAGTATTTCCTCGATTCCAGCACGAGACAAAGAGTTGTCCCTGATAGTCAGAATCAATTAAACCCACCAGATTCCCTAAAACTATACCATGTTTGTGACCAAGACCTGAACGCGGCAAAATAACTGCAGCCATATTATTATCTTCAATATGGATAGCGAGACCTGTAGGTATAAGTAATGTTTCTCCTGGATGAAGCTCTTTCTCACCATCCAATATCGCACGTAAATCCATTCCTGCTGAGCCATGTGTTGCATATTCTGGCATTGGAAATTCTGTTCCAACTCTGGGATCAAGAATTTTAACATCAACCTCATTCATGGTTTATATCTATCCTTTTAAAATTAATAGTGATAATCGTTTTAGACCTAAATTGGACTTAAATTCATGTTAGCTTTTAAGTTCTTTTATAAATAATAGTACAATTTCATTCATTAACTGTTTAGCTAACTCTTTCTTAGTCGCATAGGGTAACTTTTTAGAGCTTATTTCTTTATTATTTTGCACTCGCCAAAGCAATTGTAAAGCATTATTATCACCTTCAAAACCTTCTGTTTCACTAACCTTATTGGCTACAATCATATCCAGATTTTTTCGTTCTAATTTACTTTTGGCATAAGATTCTACATCATTAGTTTCAGCAGCAAAGCCAATACTGATGGGCTTTTGGGGTAATGCAGCAACTGCTGTCAATATGTCAGGGTTTTTCACTAATTCAATGTTCAGTTTATCTGTATTTTTTTTAATTTTTTGACCTACTTTTTCTACAGGTCGATAATCAGCCACTGCTGCAGTGGCAATAAAAATATCTATCGAATCAATTACCTCAAAAACGGCATCATACATTTGTCGCGCACTACGAACCATAAACACTTTGGCACCTTCAGGTGCCTCTAATGCCGTTGGACCACTAATTAAAAAAACATCTGCGCCCAAATTTAAAGCAGCTTGTGCAATGGCATAGCCCATTTTACCACTACTTCGATTGCTCATATATCGAACTGGATCAATATCTTCTATAGTGGGACCTGCGGTAATTAAAACCTTTTTACCTTTTAGACATTTTTTTTCAGCTTGAACATCAAACTCATCAATAACACTTTTGAGTAATCCATCAGGTTCTTCCATTCGACCAGGTCCACTATCACCACAGGCTTGTATACCTTCAGCAGGACCACAAAATGAAACTGAATTACGCTGCTTTAATATTTCTACATTTGACTGAGTGGCTTCATTTCTCCACATTTGTTGATTCATTGCAGGGGCGATCAATAGTGGAGCATTGCTTGCTAAACAAAGTGTTGTTAATAGATCATCCGCCATACCAAGAGCTATTTTAGCCATAGTATTTGCAGTTGCTGGGGCAATCAGAATTAGATCAGCCCAACGGGCCAATTCAATATGTCCCATTCCTGCTTCAGCACCTAAATCAAATAATGCCGTACGTACCTCTTTACCTGACAGAGCCTGAAAAGTTAATGGAGTGACATACTCTGTTGCAGAGTTTGTCATCACAACCTGTACTTGGGCACCTTGTTTAATTAACAAACGGACTAATTCTGCGGATTTATAGGCAGCAATTCCACCACAGACGCCCAAAATAATATTTTTATTTTTTAATACTGACATTAGGTTATTTTACCGATTAGTAAGCACTCACTGCAATATATTAATATAAAGTATATTAGGTTTGTAAGAAAATACTGCCTTACAGATCATATTTAATTGTTTATCATGCCCGTTGTTATAGAAAATGAATATTCTATTATTAAAAATTGGAGCATGGAATGCCTATCATCGACTGGCCGGAAGCCGAACGTCCCCGTGAAAAATTATTACGCCGTGGTGCTAATGCACTCACTGATGCAGAGTTACTGGCTATTTTTTTGCGTACGGGAAGCAAAGGTATCACTGCAATTGATTTAGCCTATAAATTATTAAACAATTTTTCTTCTTTAAGAAATCTCTTTAATGCCAACCTGGAAGATTTTTCACAAACAAAAGGGGTAGGCCCAGCCAAATATGTACAACTACAGGCAGCATAATTTCCCCTACTTTTCAATTATTATAAATAAAAACCTAACATATTGATTTAAATATTATATTTTGATTAATTTACCCACCTCATCTTGTTGCCAATTATCATTTAGTGTTATGCTAATAAAAAATGACAAAAAAAGGTTATCAAATTGCTCAAGACTGAAACGATTTCAAACTATCCTATCAATCGAATCAATGAGTCATTCCAGCAAAAATGGGGTGATATTGCAAAAGCTACAGAAAGTAGGACTACTCGAAATGCCGTAATTAAGGTACTGTCAATTTTAAATGCCTTTTGTGATATCACTCACACCGAAATAAATCTTATCACGCTGAACAACCAAAACACGTATCAATCTTTTCAGAAAGCTTTTATTGGCTTTCTATATAAAGAGTTTGATATAAGCAAAAGAAATCAATATAACCTGGTCAGATACGCTTTAAATGCTTTTTCATCCTTATCTGAACATTTAAATGTAAACACTATCAATCTTCAACTATCAGCAAAACAATTATCTGAAGATGTAAAAGAGTCGATTAAGACTTACGAAACCAATTATAGTGTCAATCAAGAACGCATGACATTTTATGAAGGCTGGTCAGTTGCTAACAAAGAAGATTCACCTCACTGGCTTAATTTAATTGAATTTTACAATAGTTATGGGATTGATTTCACAACACAAACCCATAATGCTTTTAAAAAAATGGCTATCAAAGAAGCCAAAATAACACTGGTCAATAAAATTACTCTTTTCAATTCATTACGAATGAGTTTTCTTCATTTATTTCCAAAGCTCGATGATTTTAAGGCTGCAATGCGTGCAGATATTCAGCACAAAACGATGCTGTTCGTTTATAACTTGCAACTTATGCAAGCACAATCAAACAAACACGATTTAAAATCGTTTCATAAGCAATGGAGAGAAAAAATAACTGTATTTGAAGAAATATTTGTAAAACACAAACTGGTTCCAAAGCCATTAATTGATTTGCCTGCACCTGAATTTAAAACGTCAACAAAAGGAAAATCAAAAACACGAATCGATAAAATTGATCAGGATGGTAATGCTTTTAATGACAAACTCATCACCCGTGTACCGCTCTCTTACAGTGATGATGAAGCAAAAGAGGCTATTTTTGAATCAATTATACTTGATATAAAACATGTTGTTTATCATTGTAAAACTTTAGTTGAAGAGACTATGTTACGCTATGAACGTTGTCAAGAGCTTAAGACAGCCGGTAAAGTAAAGAAAAATTTAGGTCCAGGTATTAACAATTCTTTTGATATGAGCTTAGATAAAAATGTCTGCGCAACCTTTTATTATTACGGTTTTCAGTCCTCAGTATCGAATTATTATCTCCAGTTTTTAGGTCACACGGACAAAAGCGAAAAATTAAATAACTTACTCTGCTTGCCAAAATCTTATCTACTTTACCCTTTTCTTTATTTGTTAGTGGAACAACATCCAGCCATTACGGATTCCTGGCTATTAAATTGGAAATTATTCGATAAAAACGGTCGAAGAACAGGCTTTAAACAAGTCAACAATGTCTGGGTAGCAGTGAGTTTTAAAAAACGAAAAGGCAAGCAAAAAGCACAGCAGACGATTACGCTAAATGAAACGTCCAAAAAATTGATTGAACAAATTATTGACCTTACGGCATACGCAAGAGACTATTTGAAAACACAAGGTGATGACAACTATCGGTCAATGCTTATCAGTGTGAGAGGCGTGAATTCAAAACCGACAGCAATAAATCAAATTGAAAAGCTAAATAGATCAGATGTAAATATTGCGCTATCAAAAACCATGATTCAACAATCACCTTATCGCGATAAAGACTATGCCAGCAATATTATTAATTCGTTAAGCATCACTACCATGCGGGCCAGTTGTGGCGTCCGAGTGTATTTAGAAACCAACTCTGTGCATAAGATGGCGGAGGCGCTGGGTCATGAAGAATATAAACCACAGCTTATTAATCACTACTTACCCAAGCCGCTTTGGGATTATTTCACCAACCGTTGGGTGCGTTTGTTCCAGAATGCGATTGTCTATGAAGCAATGAAAGATTCACCTTACCTGTTTGATGCCATGGATATCAATGAAGACGAACTCGAACAGTTTTTAGCAAACCATCGACTAAAAGACATACCCGATATCATGCGCCGCGCGAAGCAGCGTTCACAGCAGATTGAGAATGACTTTGATTTTAATGAAGCAGCACTCTTGGTATCCCCCCTCTTGCTTCAAGTGTTTTTTACAGTCGTAAATTTAGTTGAAGCCAATGAAAAAATTACTGATGTTGCCCAGCAGTTTTATACCACCGCTAAATTTGTGTTAACTCATATTCAACTGGCGATAGAAAAAGATAAAAACAGACCAGAGCTAACCGTTGGTAATGATATTATGGCAATGTATCAATTTGCAAAAGATAACCCACTAGACAAATCTATTCTCGAAGGGGCTATTTTATGTTAACGCTGGTTAAAAGCGAGGATAAACAGCTTGTTGATGCCATACAATCAGGCAAAAAACACATTAACAACTTCAATGAAGAGGATTTTGAACGATTTAACAAACTTGTGGCCAATATGCCTTTTGAGGTTGTCAGCGATTTGCTTCAAAAGTCGGTCATGCCTGCCGTACCGATACTGCAATATGATGAACAACATCCTGACTGGTTTGATGACGATACTCAGTTCTCAGATAACATTTGGCACCTCTCTCTTAAGCTGGACAGAAAAATCTGGAAAAAAACCATTGATTTTAATCGTGTCGTCTTAAATGATGGCAAAAAATTAACACTGAAGAAGCACCAACCTTTGTTAAACACGCTAAAAAAATGGCTTGTTGTTCAAGGTCATCCCCTGTACAACGGCGGAAGGATTTTAAAACCTGTAACCATTAAAGGTAAACTCAACAGAACACTTCATTTGATTGATGCCCTGTTAATTAACGCAGATGCGATTAAATTGGCGCAGCGTCATATGCATGCAATTAATCACGACCTGATTATAGATATTTTGTCGCGGCTAGATAGGGGCGTTGCAAACGGGTTGTATCAATTCAATGCCAAATTAACAGATTATTTGCTCAATAATATCAGTTGCATTTCAGATGAAGAAGCCCATGATTTTACAAAGACATACCCTTATTTGAAAAGCCCCTTATTAGCTGACGAAAAGGTATTACCCTTATCTCAGGAACAACGCATTAAGGCTTGTTGTTTTTTGTTTCAACAAGGGGCTTATGATAGAACTAATAGGGCGGCAGCTAATACTCCAATTAACACCTGTCTGGCGTCCCGCTTTTTCTCAAACACCCTAAATGGTGAATCACTAACCATACCAGTGGTAGAACAATTGCGCATTAAAGCGTCAACGGAAACAACTGAATACCCCGCCGTTCCAGTGACGGCGAATGAAGATGATAGTGTCACAGAGACATTGATTAGCCAATATCTCTCAATATTCAAGATGCTTGGCGTATTGAATAGTAAGGATTTAAGCAAGGTCAACCCAGATATTTTTGATAAGGTCAGCATCAAACAAGTGGCTGAACACAGCACTATCAAATCGTCAGGCCGATTTAATACTTTACCAGTGAATATTGTCTTTAAAGCGATGAAAGATGCTTTTGAGTTTGCATTTGAATACATGGATATTATTTTGGAAACGGCCTACACCCTCGCCCTAAACGCTCCTAAAAACAACAAGAAAATCACTTATAACAATAAACAGATATGGGCCTTAGCCAAGTACAAACAAGTTGACTATTTACAATACATACCTAAGAAACTCAAAGCACTCGGCGTGACACAATGGTCAGTGAGTAACAATGAAACAGAGCGTTTTGCGATGCGTCGACAAAACCAGGGATTTTGGGACTTATATGAGGTATTAATCGCCAGTATTCAGGTGCTTGTTGGGGCAGCCATGGCACGGCGTCAAAGTGAATTTTTAGATTTGCATCCAACCGATTGTTTATTGCCCAAAGGTATCGACCCCAACGATAAAACCTCCAGCATGCTTGATTTTGAGTTGGTATTCGATAACCGAAAATCAGGCACGGGCACCGTCCGCGAACAGTTGAGTAAACCAATATTACGCAGCATTGCCGGATTCATTTATAAACTGCAAAACTTTAATACCAGGCTTGTCAAGGCCAAGCTGATTAAAAAAAATAAGGCTGATTTATTCCATCATTTTAATACACAGACTGCAAAATTTAGTTTTGTAAGCCTTAGGATGAATTACAATCAGCGGCTAGACGCCTTTTGTGATTATTTTGAAACACAAACCGCTGCATACCAATCAGCCGATGATGTCAGACGCTACTATATTCGACAACACCAACTGCGCAGATTTTTTGCCATGGTGTTTTTCTGGTCAAGTGGTTATGATGGACTAGATACACTTCGCGAATTTCTGGGCCACACGGACTCTGAGCATTTGTATCATTACGTGACCGAAGGTATTCCGGGTGAAGTTCTGGCCAGTGTTAAAGCCCGCCGCATCAAAGACAGTCTTGGTAAAAATGATATCGAGAACATTGAAAAACTGGGCTTAATTATACAACAAGCCTTTGGTGCGATATCAGTCACCTTTAAAACCTACGAGTTGATTCTTAAACAGTATGAAGACGATGCAAAAGAGGGTTATATAGAGGTACAACCTTCAATGGATGAAGTTAAAAAACAATTTGAACAAGAGCGTATCGCTTTTGAGCAAGATATCACGCGACTATTGCTTGATCATACCATTGACTTACAACCGGAGTTTTTCACGATTAAAGACATCGATGGTAACGACATACACGATTATAAATTGGTGCTAAAAGTGAAGGAGCTAGAATGATGAACAAAGCAGACATTAATGAGCGCTCGGTAAAGGCGATTAAACAACTGCTGCTTGAAATCATTGAAGCGCCTGGCAAGTTTAATAGCGAAGATTTTGTGACGCGACTTAAATCCCAAGGCGCACTGGCCAAAATGGAAAATTTAGAACGAGGGATTGTGCCTTGTGTTTTGAATACCCAAAAAAACGTGGCAGAGCGTATATTCGATGATGGCTTTGATACCCTTAATACCCTTCGAAATAATGCGTTGATGGCCTTAGAGGGCTTTGAGCAAGCAAATAAAAGAAGTAATAAGACAACCAAAACCGGCTTACAAAAACGCGTCAAAGAGTTAGAGAATAAAATTGATTTACTCGAACAACAAAACTTCATGCTCATTGATTTGGTAGACATGCTTAAATCGAGCCTAGAACATAATGCAAAGGAAAATGGCAATGAAACCATGCGCTTTAATGTAGAACATGAACTCAAATCACTAAGAGCGAAAGCGTCATTTACTCAAAATAAGGTGCTAATACAAAAGGTGCATGATAATGCATAAAGAACAATTGGTTCATATCCACAAACAAGCATTTGAATTTTGGGATATTTACAGTCCAATTGACCGTCAACTCAAGACGAAAATGCTTCAAGGTATTCCTTTTATTCGCTGGCCTGATGATGTGCCTTGTATCGAGGCAAACTTATACATGTTGACACTAGGTCGCACTCATAGGCCAGAGACACTGAAAACCTATGCGTACAATATATCTCATTTATTGCGATATTGTTTTAGTAATCAAATGAATATTATTGATTTAAAAGATGCAAACTTTGAGCTTTTTATTCGAGGGTTACAGGCCGCAAGAGATATTAAAAACGAAAGAGCTAGAGAGAATGATCAAGTCATAAAGATAGGTCGAGCGTGTATCGATTTTTTGAAATTTATCGCAACAATGCATTCATTAAAACATTTCATTGGTGAAGAAGATTTTAATGCCATCCAAATAATTGAAAAAAAATACAGTCGACCGGTAGAAGGTCGCAAAAAACCAATAATAAACTATTACTGGTCTCATGATTCATTTCCAAAACCTAGTGAGAAAAAGATACGCCATCCCATTGCTAATAACACAGTTAAGGCGATTAAGAAATATGTGAATGGTCAAGCCGATTCAGATATTGTCACTCGTGATTTTTGTTTAATACAGACGTTTGAGCAAACGGGGGCTAGAAGAGTAGAGATAGCTGGACTAAAAGTAGAAGATGTCCAGGAAGCATTAAATAACAGTATCGGTCTAACCAAATCAATGCTCAAACTTCCTACAGCCAAGCGAAGAGACGACATTACAGAGCGTATTATGCCAGTTCCGCGAGTACTTATTGATAATTTAATGAATTATATTAGAAGGGTACGCAGAAGAATTATAAGAAATACAATAGGTAAAGCACATGACCATGGCAATGTCTTTATTGCCCACACAACAGGCAATGCCATTGATGTAGACTACTTAACAACGTTGATTAGTACCTGGCGTAAAAATATTGGCATCAAAGAACAATGTCACTGGCATTTGTTCAGACATGCTTTTGTGACAAATAAATTTATTGATTTAATTTATGAACACGACTTTGAAAATAAAGATGAATTTAGAAAAGCATTGTTTAATACCGAACGATTTAAAATGCAGATCAAAGAGTGGACAGGACACACTAATTTGTATTCATTAGATACGTATCTTGATTTAGCATTTGCCAGCGTGTCAGGCGCTGATGTGACCTATGACAGCGTCATGTTTAAATCATCGGTTGATGCCTATGTTGATACTTTAAACATGTTAGATATACGCAAAAAAGAAAAAAGAATATCTGAGGCCGAATACCAAAAAGAGATGATTAGACTTACAACTGAATTTAAAGAAAGTAGGTCTATGAATCACACAAAATAATGAATATTCGCATTTATACAAAACTGGTTTCTGGCATTAATGACTACAGTTGATTTTTTGTTTCAGGATGCTTTTTATTGATATTGAAAAGTCGAAAATGACCTAAAGCAGAAAATTAGCTTTTCCTTATTTAATTTAGCATGGGTGAAAAGCAGTTATTTCATGAGTCAACAAAATGTGGATTGCAATCTAAAGTTCGGATTTTGATCAGCCCTTAACCAAGTCACTTATTGTACAAAGCCGAACAATTAGCATTTACTTATTTAGCTCCCAGAACAATTGATGCTGAATATAATTTATTCTCTGAACTCCATAAAGCGGAAAAGAATCATGTTCCATACATAATGCTAAATAAAAATAGTTATTTAATAGGTATTAGGTAATTATCTGTTTTAAATATAAAAAGAACAATTTCTACATTATAATAGTTTAAAATTATTCACTTCAGTTGTTAAAAAGTTAATTAACCTTTATAAAAATAAAATTTGAAAAAGCAGATAATTAAATGATACCTGATCAGAGTCATATAAATCATATCCGTGAAGCTCTTTGGCAAAGCAATAGTAGTTCGGCATCAGTTATGATCGGGGCTGGCTTTTCACGAAATGCCAGAAAAGTAGAACCAGGTCGAAATGAATTTCCCTTATGGCATGAAGTTGCCAAATCATTATGCACAAAGCTCTATCCTTCTAATGATGGTGATTATTTCAAAAAAGCAATACAGGAAGCCTCAGGTACAAGCGGATTTCTCAGTCTTGCTCAAGAATTTGAAGTGGCATTCGGACGAGTTGCCTTACATAATCTTATACAGGAAATGGTGCCAGATGAGGACTATGCACCTGATGATATTCATGCACGTTTATTAAAGTTACCATGGAATGATGTTTTTACTACTAACTGGGATACACTTTTAGAGCGGACTCAACCATTAGTTCTGGAGAGTAACTATGAGGTAGTACGGACCAAAGAGGAACTACTGACGGCTCAAAAACCCAGAATAATAAAGCTACATGGTTCATTTCCAGCCTTTACCCCTTTTATTTTCACAGAAGAAGATTTTCGAACCTATCCAATTAAATTTGCGCCATTTGTAAATACAGTACAACAGGCAATGATGGAATCTATTGTATTGCTTATTGGTTTTTCAGGAGATGACCCCAATTTTCTTCAATGGTCTGGATGGGTTCGTGATAACTTAGGTGAATCAGCCCCCAAAATATATCTGGCGGGATGGCTGGCTCTTTCTCCTCATCGTCGTAGAATGCTCGAAGCAAGAAATGTTGTACCTATTGATATTTCTAAACACCCTAATGCTAATGAATGGCCTGAACAGCTACGCCACCAATATGCTACTGAGTGGATCTTACATACCCTTGAGCGTGGTCGTCCCTATGATGTTACTAACTGGCCTTCTCCGCTGGACTGGAAGAATGAGGAAGTACCTGATTTATTGCAACCTGTTGAAACGGTAACGATAAATGCGCCAATAGATGAAATTCGTGTACCAACAAATATAGAGAAGAATAAAAAACATCCAGAGTTGGTGCGTACTATAATAGAAAATTGGGAGCATAATCGAAAGGTTTTTCCTGGCTGGTTGTTTATTCCTTACCCCAAGAGTCATCATATAAACCGATCAACCAGCGAGTGGGAAAATATAATCATTCAGACTATTGCTGATTTCCCTGTGAATGAAAAATTACTAATCCTTAGAGAATTGGTTTGGAGAAAGGAGAAAATATTAGAACCACTTAATGAACAGCTGGTTTTAGTCATTAAAGGTGTTCTTGATGAAATCGACTGCCAAAAACGTACTATATGCGGTGCAGAAGATAAATCGGTTAACTGGGCTTATATTCGTAAAATATGGGCTGGTTTAGTGCTTGCTCTTCTGACGACAGCTCGGCAGTGTTTTGATAAAATGACTTTTAATGCTTATCTGGAAACACTTCAACCCTTTCTGAATGACCATATTGATATTGCTCAACGTTTACATCATGAGAATTGCCTTTGGGCATTAAATAATCTCGACTTTGCTGCTCTTGAAAAGTTATTAAAAGAATGGTCACCTGAAAAAGCAGATCCTATCTGGATGATGAGAAAAGCCTCAATATTAATTGAAACAAATCATCCAAATGAAGGGATACGGTTACTGAACCAAAGCTTATCCATTGTTAGAAAAATACCAAAAAACAATAGTAATCTTGCGGCTCCATCACGTGAGAGCTGGATTTTGTGGCTGGCATTAGCTTTTGAGCATAAATTTTCTGACTTGATAACAGAAAACATGGCAGTCCCTTCGGTCTGGAAACGCTGGGAGCAATTGACCGCGTTGCAGTGTAATGCATTTGATCAAAAACGGGTACTTCGTGACAAAATTCATGGAGATAATAAAAAGATAGAATCACCTCTTTTTAATCTGGGAGCTCGTCGAGGAACAACGTTTCAGATTTCAAATGGGATTGATGAAAAGCTGGCAGCCAGTTATCAGGCTATACGAATGTCTGAAATCACTGGTTTGCCACCTTCAGCATCACACACAGTACTTGCCAGTGAGCTTCTAACACTGGCTGCAATCCAACTCGCTTCCACTGATTATAAATTAGCTTCTCGTTTAGCTCTTCGTTTAGCCAGTTCTGAAGAGGATGACATATTAAATAATATTTGGTCTCGTACAAAGGTCGCTTCCCTAACAAGCGTTGAAGTAGCTGCTTTGGTGGATATTACAAGCAAAATTATTAATTATGCTCTTCCTAAAGTTTCAGAGCCTGGTTCAATATGGGTTACTCGCCTTCGTGTTGCAGTAGAGGCTCTGTCGCGTCTTGTTTTGAGATCATCTCAAGATCATGCTGTGGATGTCTTAAAACGGGGACTCCAGTTTTACAAAATGGAAGTGTTTATAAAGGAATTTTGGTTGCACTCTGCACTTGATCATTTACTAACTCGTTCCTGGGAAGCTTTATCTATAGATTATAGAGAAAAATGTATCACTGATATATTGAGTGCACCCATTATGGGCATTGATGGTTTTGATCTTATGGTGGATAGATATCCTGAACCAGGCAACTTATTAACCAATAATAATGAAGAGAATCCTGTACCATCTCGAACAGCAGAAACAGAAGAGCTTTGGGCTGAAATTGTCAAACTGATTTTACGTGGCTTACGTGCTGGTGGTGAACCCCGAAAACGAGCAGCAACAAGGCTTGCTCAGCTTGTTTTCTGGAATATTATTAACGATGATGAAAAAAAACTAATTTCAGACGCTCTCTGGCAAACTCAAAACACTATTAAATCACTCCCTGGAGACACTAATTTGTTTGATTGGGTTTTTCTATTATGTCCAGAGCCTGAACCAGGCGTGGCAGATCAATATTATAGAAAAAAATGGCTTGAAGCTCCTATCCCGAAAAATGGAATACACCTAAACCAATATTTCTGGCAGCTTGGAAATGCCATTATTAGTCTAAGAAGCAGCAAGTATCCGTTATTATTATCAGAAGAAGAACATTTGTACGTTACTAATGTTATTGAGCAGTGGGCAGACATGCCCATTGAGTCAGATGATCAGTGGGGACAAAGGTATAAATCATCCGATGCTATAGAAGGCTTGCAAACTATACTTCCTGAGATAAATTTAGATATTGCTATTGCAAAAAAAATATATGATAAGACAAATCTTATGAACCAGTCTGATTCGTCAACGTCAGGATTTCGATTATTTGCAGGTTTGACCAAATTATTACCAGATAAAATAAATGAAATAACTGTTTCAATGAGAATGGGTCTTGCTTCAGATAAAATGAAAGTTTCAGAAGAAGCAATATTGGGTTTGCATTCATGGTTAGTTATCGCATCGAAAGAGAGTCCACAAGGAATTATGCCACCAGACGATTTGATTAGAGAGATTGGTGTAATCATTGCCACTCGAAGAAAATCTCTGTTAAACCGTTCACTACAGCTTGCTCTCTGGATTTTCGCTAATGGAACTGAAGAACAATGTGAACTCATTGTACAACTTGTTCTTCAGGGGTTGAAATTTCTAATTGAAGAGTTACGCTATGATAGGGAGCCTGATGAAAATATTGATGTACCTTTGCTGCGTTGGGGATGTGCTCATTTGGCATTAGCAATGTCAGAGGCAGGTTACGATACAGATCCTACAGTAATACAATGGAAAGAAATTACCACAAATGATCCGCTTCCAGAGGTTCGTCATGCAAAACAAACTTTTCTAAAAACAAGCTAGGTTTAACCTGCGTTTGAAACTGAAGCAATGATGGCTTTTGTGAATCGACATGATCACAATGAGAAAATTGTTGGAGGTTTTATGCAGGATGAGAATTTACAGAAGTTGATTATATCTATATTTCTGGATGATGTTTATAGTAAAGCTGTATTGTAGTACATTGAGCCATACCAATAAATTGCTAATTTTATTATCAAAGCAATTGCCATTTTTTTCAAGAGTATGGAACGAATTACATGCCTTAATAATTTTATAAAGGGACGATTACGAATATTGGCCAAAACATTTGGCTATAATTTTCCCTAGTAACCCTGAATTAACCTTGTCTGACCTTATTGCTGTCATATCAGCAAATAATCCTATATCATTAAAATTCCTGTTAGCGGCTATTTTCAATTGTTCAAAATTAGATGCAAGAAGATTTTAAAACAGATAAAAATGCCCCAATATAGCGGCCTTTTGAATTTCAGATGTAGACAACCTCAATGCAGAGGCCGTGGTCGACTGGATCATGGCAAATAGCCAAAGACCATAACTAACAAATTTTTCAAGGTAGCGATGTCACAATCACCTGAACTTGCTGGCGGAGAGGGTTTCACCTTTGAAGGAGATGCTGCTGCATTTTATCTCAGCGCGCTGTTAGCCGAAGCATATGCACCTGGCATCGATGATCGAGCAGTTGTTCAAGTGTCGGTTCAGCAGCGCGACTTTGGCGAACCGCTCGATGATGTGATCGTCGATTTTGAAGACACCATAAAAGAACTCGCTCGCCTTAGCCTCCAAGTTAAGCGTTCGCTAACGATCAGCAAGGCAAAAACGAACAAAGACTTTCGTGAAATCATCCGTGACAGTTGGGCCACCCTTAAAAAGTCTGACTTCCGTATCCATGTCGACCGCTACGGGGCAGCAGTTGGCACGGTCAGCTCTGCCAAAGAACGAACGCTCAAGACCCTTTGCGATTGGGCCCGTGAAAGTTTGACGGCTGACCATTTCGATGCTCGCTTTGCAAAGGGCGGCAGTGCTAGCGACACTATCAAAGTGGTCAAGAACGACATCGTTGCCCTACTGGAAGAGGTGAAGGGGACACCGTGCACGAGTAAAGAAGTTCATCAGTTCCTTGCGCACTTCGTGCTCATCCAATTCGACTTCCTTCGCGAAGGTGCCATTGATCCCCCTGATGCCATTAATCGCATCCGAGACTGCCTCGCATCCGATGACGCAGCTAAGGCCCCCCTCGTCTGGTCGCGGGCTGTTCAGTTAGCCCGCGCATCAGCTGGCAAATCAGGTCAGTTTGATCGCACACGGCTTGTGCGCTTAATCTCACCAATTACACGTCTTCGCGGAGCGACCTCCTTAAGCCTTGACCTCGATAAGTTGACGGACCTCGCAAATAGCTACGCGAACCTTATTCCGGACGATGTCGGAGGAACGAAGCTCGACCGAATTTCGCTCCTTGATAACCTGGATGCAAAGCTCACTAACGCCCGAGTTGTCCAAGTCCGTGGTCTACCAGGAAGCGGCAAATCAGTCGTGGTTAGGAGAATGGTACAACGCGCACTAGAACTCGGGCCGACCCTCTTTCTCAAAGCCGAACAGCTCGAAGGCACCAGCTGGATCAGCTATGCAACCTCACAGGGTCTATCGAGTGTTCCTCTGGAGCAACTTCTCGTGGAGATCGCTGCCACCGGCACTCCCATTCTCTTCATCGATGCAATCGATCGCATCGAGAAAGAACACCAGCCTATTATACTTGATCTGATTCACACCATCGTAAATTCACCGCTGCTTGATAACTGGCGCATCCTCTTCTCACTTCGCGACACCGGCATTGAAGTACTTCGCAATTGGTTAGGCGAATTCCTTGATGTCTTGAAGATCGAGATGCTTGACGTTGGTCAGCTAAGTGACGAAGAGGCAGAGACGCTCGCAAAAGCTAAACCACATCTGAGGCCGCTTCTGTTTGGATCAGCCCAGATGAAAGAGATTGTTCGACGCCCCTTTTTTGCAAAGGTGCTGAACCAGAGTTACGTGGCTGCCCGCAGCGCTACAACATACGCTCCCCAATCTGAAGTCGATTTAATTGAGAATTGGTGGAGGCGCGGCGGCTACAATGAGACAGGACAAAGCGCGATTGAGCGCCAGCGCGCGCTGCTCGATTTGGCGCATGTTCGTGCCCGGCAACTGAGCCAGCCGATTGGCCTTAGCCAGCTCACCTCTGTCGCACACATCGATGACCTAATATCGGACGGTATACTCCAAAATGTCCGTGAAGGGGTCTCCGTCCGCTTCGCTCACGATATCTTCTTCGAATGGACTTTCTTCCATGTCCTAGCTGATCGCGGACCACAATGGATCGATGTGATCAAGACCTGCGGCGAGCCACCGGCGGTCGCGCGCGCCGTCGAACTCGCTTCCCAGTGGGAATATGCGCAGGGAACAGATTGGTCGGCATACCTCGCCCAAACCGAGGCGTCGGACCTTAGATCTCAATGGCTTCGAGCATGGCTGGTCGGCCCACTAGGAACCGCAAGGTTCGAAGCTGAAGAGGACCAATTCGCGACGTCCGTCTTTGCCGACGATTTCTGCCTTTTTAGGAAGACGCTCGTCTGGTTTCAGGCTGAGAAGACCACACCGAATGAGAATATCCTTGCTGGTGAACTCCCACAGGAGCAACGCCAACGGTTCGCTGATCTTCTCGGATGGCCTTCCGACTTCTCCACGTGGCGTCGCCTCATCGCCTTTATCCTCCGACATATTTCAGATATTCCGCAGAGGCTCTATCCAGAGCTCGTCGCTATTTTCGAGGTCTGGCAAAATGCCCTAGCCGATCTGAGTAACCCGACGTCTCAAGCTCTTCTGCAACAATGCGCTACCTGGCTAGCTGCCATCGACGCAGTCAGTACCGCCAAGGGGCCTGATGAGAACTCCGCTTACTGGGAGAAGGTGCCCAGCTTGAACGATTTCCGAAAATCTCTTGGCCAGCTCCTCTTGAGATCATCAAGAACCGAGCCGACCCTTGCCGCTGACTATTTGCTGCGGGTCACCAACTCAGAGCGCATTCGTGAAGATGCATTTCATGATATCATCACCTACTCACTCATCCTCGCCCAATCGCTGCCCCAGTCATTAGTCAAGCTTTCTCTGGCATTCCTACTTAAGGAGCTTCCGGACGACCAAGTTGCTCGTGAAAAGAAGGAACTTCATAACGCGGCTGAGTGGCGCAAAAGAATACAGGCCAAGCCTGAATCAGAACGCTCGCGTCAAGAAGAAATGGCGCTTTCGGGTGTGTTTCATCTGCAAACCATCGGTGATTTCAGCTACCACGAATGGGAAAGGCTTTCGATCCACGACGACTACCAGAACTTCTGGCCTCCTTCGCCGCTTCGAGAGCCCTTTCATTCACTTTTCCAATCATCACCCAGCGAAGCATTGCGGCTCCTTCGGGAACTATGCAATCACGCGATGTTCGCATGGCAACAGCTACATCATCACTCACGCGACCGTGGCGGCACCCCTATACCGCTCGTACTGACGTTTCCCTGGGGCACCCAAAAGTTCTGGGGCAACGAACAGGAGTACCTTTGGTTTCGGTCAACGAATGCGCCAAAGGTCATTGGCAGCGGGTTTATGGCTCTTGAGGAGTGGTGCTTCGCCGAGCTTGCGCGCGGCCGGCCCGTTGACGATCTACTCCAACAAATCGTTGAGGGGAACGAATGCATCGCCATCCTGGGCATCGCGTCGACGCTCGCGATCCACACAGAGACGGTGTCCGAAGTAACTTTGCCCCTCTTCACCTCACAGCGCCTGTTGGCTGCAGACTATAACCGAATGGCGCAAGACCTTTCGTCAACATCAAACCTTATCGGTTTCACGAGTAGCACCGATAAGCCCCACATTGAGATGATTCAGACAGCAAATGCTAGGCCTGTCCGTAAGACACAACTTCGTTGGATGGTACCTAGATTCGTCTTTGCGACGGAGCCGCTACGTGACCGAGCCCGCGAAGCAATCCTCAATTTCAAGAACAATCTGCCCTACGAGTATGAAGAGCACCGCGACATTCCAGAAGTGCAGGCGTACCTCACAGCTCAGGCCCTCGAATATGCCGAGTTGGCGGACCCGGAAAACTATCAAGCCTTCCGCACCAAAGAGGATTCAGATCAGATTGCGATTGTCCACGTCAGCCCTTCTGCTGCTAAGCCTGAAAATATTGCTAGGGCTGAAGAGGCTTCTAAGTACCTTAGGCAGACGGGCCTTTGGACGTGGGCATCCAAGTCCTTCGAAAGCCAGACACTGAACGAAACCTACAAGGTAGAGGATGCCATTGCATTAGCCAAGGAAGCAGACTCCAGCAACTTATTTGAGCACTCGAAGAATGAGAATGAAGAAGAGCAGTTGGGAATGCGTCGTGGTGCAGTCACCGCTACCGCGGCCATCGTGCTCAACTTTCGAGAAGGGCGCACACAAGAAGACCTTGAGTGGGCTCGCGATATCCTAGGGCGCGCGATCCTTATGCCAGAAAAGCCTAATCTGATGCGGTCACCTAGTTCCATCATCCCATGGCATCAGGCTATCTACGTGGCGCGAGGCCTTGCATCAGATCTTCGCGAGGGTACAGCGGTGCACGGCGTGGCTCATGACTTCCTTGGGTTGATTGCACACCCACTTGAAGCCGTTTCATTGGCCACAGTCGAAGAAGCTTGCAAACTTTGGTCTCAGGATTCCAAGCTGACTTGGGCCGCGCTGAACTTGGCATTTTCTCTCTGCCACGTTCCTCCAAGTCCGCGCGATAAACTCCGTCAACGCGGTAAAGTGCTCCACTTGTCAAGTGAAGCGCAAGCGGAGGTCGATGCGGCGCTTGCTTTCTATGAGAACGGAAGCGGGTGGCCTTCCTTTCCCTTACCGCCCCCAGCCTGGGTGAAGCTCGAATCAGAGAAGGGTCGTACTTGGCATCAAAGCCATGAAGAATACGATGCGAATGAAGTGTGGGTAGAACCCGATGTCTTCTGGCACTCAAAGCAGGCTGCAAACATCCTTGAGCGCATTCCCTTCGACAAGATGCTGAATGGTGGCACGAAGAACACTCTTCTCGACTTCCTCTCCGGTGTTCTGGATTGGACCAATCAGAAGAATGAACCGCCTTGGGTAAATCCAAGACGCCGAGATCATTCGACGACACACATCTTAGAATGGACCCACAGCCTAGGATCAAATCTTGGTAGGATAGCTGGGCTTCTCCCACTTAGCGAGTTTCAGACCCGCTTTCTCGAACCAATATTGAGGCTCGAGGGCGATAATTGCTGGACTCTTCTCTCTCCATTCATAAGCACCTACATCTGTGCCTACGTGTACGATGCGCCAGTAATACCAGTGGACGCAGTCGCGACGCTTGACCTCTGTCTTGACCGGTTTCTACAGGCATCAGCCTTCAAGCGCAACAATTACCGGAGCGGAGAATTCTCAGGCTTCGAACAGCCCAAGCTTGTTCGCACGTTAATGTTTGTGTCGGTCGAACACACGGCTCTGGCTGCTCGCTACGTCAATGGTGACTGGTCTGAAATCAACCTCATCGTACCCCTAATTGATCGTTTCGTTCGTGCTGGCGGTTGGGCCGCTTCTGTTATGGACCCGTTCTTAACACTCTGTGAGCGAGCCAGGGCCAACTATCCATCCGAAGCTTTTGCAGACCAAGTACTCTCGATTATCGATGACGGCCCCGACAACTTAAAGGGGTGGCATGGAACGTTCATTCCAGCACGTATTGCTGAGCTGGTGCAGTATTTCGCACATCGTGATACTCCAATGAAGCAGGCTCTGGCTCAGAAGTTCCTGCGAATTCTCGACATGCTGGTCGATATGGGCGACCGGCGAAGTGCGGCGCTTCAGCTTAGCGAGGCGTTCCGCGAGACTTGTTTGCCTTCCTAACTGAAGGAACATGTCCAAAACACTTCAACTAATTGGTCTGTGGTCATGTCAAACTAGGAAGGAATCAGGTTGGTAATCTGCTGCTTATAGTTGATAAACCACAACTTGCTACAAACCCGGTATGAGCTAAAAGGCTACTAGTAACTCGATAAACACGTTAATACTCCTTGTGAGGATATGTAAATCAAAACTTTAGTTATATTAAACTAACGATGCTTTAAAAAATATATAGGTTTAATTTATACTGATTCGGACAAAAACAATGAGACTATCAAAAAATGCTATTGACAATTACATAAATGAATCCATTTTTCTTGGTAAGATAAAAAAAGAAATTAAAGCAGGCAATAGCCAGTGTTTTTTTGATCTAATAGATCAACATTATAATAATCAAGATAATAGTGTTCAATCTGAAATAGAAATTCTGAATGAAATTCAAGCAATATCTAGTATATTGTTTGAATGTAAAAACAAAACTATCTTAATTGAGTTAACAAAAAGAGTTTTTGAAAACAATCAGCTTAAAATTAATGTATACAATATTTCAGAAAATCTTTATAAAAAATACTGGTTCATTAACCGACTAGAACAATCAATTAGAGAGAAGTATTTCAAAGAAATAATTAATAAAAAAGAAAAAACCATTAATACAGCTCTTGCTTTGGAATATTATGATGTAATTGATAGTGCCTATGGTGTCAAATGGGGTTTCTTTAACCGCTTCGGAACTACATATATTTCTGAATTAAAAAAAGCCTTATTAAATAGAGATTGTATGATTTGATTACATTCTTTTTAAAGTGTACTGACTTATACCCGATCTGACATATTCAAAATTTGAGTTAAACTCAACCTTACAATCTTAATCCTAAATTAATCACTTAACCCTGCCAGAAATCAAAATTCAGCATAAATCACCCCAACTTTTACTCTTTTCTTCATCTATGCAGGAGCAGGTAGTCCAATATAATTATCAGAGCCTAAATTAATCTTAAATTTCTCCATTGCTTTCGCCAAAATGAGGTTCCAGCACTCACGATAATTCAACTGCGTCGCAGTTTCTTTAAGCTCATTAAAAAAGTCAACAAGTCGAGTATAGGCTGATTTTAATGTGGAGATGTCACCATGAGTACTGGTTATGACCATTTTTCTTTGGCGACCATGTTCAGTCAATCGACCAATACTGCTAAGTAATAACGGTCGACTCGTAATGGCCTCATGGTGCTTGTGTGGAATGGCTAACCGAACAAATAAATTCCACCAATTACAGACCAGCGCAATCATGCGAGCCATAAATTGACAGCTCTTGAGTTTATGAGTGGTATAGCCTCCCCAACCCCATTGATTTTTTAATTCATCAAAATTATTTTCGCAATCAGCGCGATCACGATAGTGCTGGAAAAGGGTCACGATATCATCGTCTAAATCGGTCACCAAAACTGAATATTCATAGGCTCTGATATCTTCAGGCCCATCAATTAACGCCAGCTGTTGCTGCAGCTGATGTTGAGATTCAAAACCAATAATGTTATCGCTGGATAGACGTCGCCTGACGATAATGACTCTGCGTTCTTTTTCCCAACCTTGCAACTGAAGTTTATCTTCTTTTGCTTCCCACTCCCGATTAATATAAAACCATTCACCCAGCTTATGATGCTTGTATATCAGATTTTTAACGTTAATCGATTTTTTTAGCTTGAATAAATAGGGTTGCTCCAGTGCTTCCAGTTGAGTCATTACATTGTCTGTACCCCAGGCAATATCACCTCGTACAAATGCAGGCTTTCCATTGAAAGGTAAACGATTCAGAAGAGATAATAATCCAGGCATTGAATGGCATGAATTCGATTGGTCTCCAGGTTGCACCTCAACATCTAACACTAACCGTAAGTTGCCCATCATGTAGGTATGATAGGTGTGAGATGGTCTACCTGGCTTTTGTGGATTGTAACCTTTTTTAGCACCTTCCTGGTGGCCATACAATGGCTTTACGGTAACATCAACATCTAAAATCTAGGGCGTTGTTAACAAGGGTTCATAACAGGATTGTAAATGTTTTTGCAACCAGTCTATTCCTGCCAGCTCTTCAATTTTATTCAAGCCTCGACGAGCAGAATCATCACTCACGACTTTTGTCATTCCCAATAATCGGGAATTAACTCGATCACTCATCAGATTGGTTATGTGTGAATAGCGATTGTGACCTGACAATATGGAGAGAAATAAAGAACCCAGTACATTCACTTTTTTGGGGGCATTATTACTTCGATAATGTAATGGGCAATCGTTTACCCAAGGATCAAATCGGCCACCTAATTTTAAAAACTGGATAAAAAAGGGTAATTGGCCCATCGGTGTAACCGATGCATTGGAATCCCATTCAACATGCAGTTTTCCTGCATAAGTGTCTACTTCTACCGCCTCAGACAGTGGATTTCTGGTGGCTAAGTCTTGATCACCCGTTGGGTGATCAGATTTTGGTGGGAGAACCATTATTTCATCCTTGGTTTTCAAATACTTGTGATTTTATCGCACTTTCAACTGATTAAAATAGGTTAATGCTTTTGACCTTTAGCGGATGCTCATATCCAATAGAAATTTCTCAAGTTTTTCCAAAGCGGCTGGTCAATTTCAATAAAAATTTAATACCAGAATCTTAGGTAATCCATCAGTAAAAGGTGTAAATCCGACATTATAAACGGAGAAATAAGTGCATATTATGATTTTAAGGTTCAATACAGTATTTACTTTTTAAGAAAAAGTTTCATTATATCTGCATCAATTGATCTACTTTAACAATTATGTGCGAAGGTACATTTTATCTTTAATGCCATTAAGATATAATTATTTTGGTCAACAGTTCACCAGACCTGTCTCAGCGAAAGCATGGCAAACCTGTATCTTCTTTTAGAATGCACGACTTTCAATGAAAATAATTTCGTGTTACGAGAATGAGACACTTGTAAGACGTTATTAATTTTCGGAGATAGTCATGTTCCCAACGATGGCCTATGCGTCTGCATGCGCAAGACGCGCAAAATCTTACTTAAAAAATATTGGTATTAACTTCTCACATACCGCTTCATTAAATTTGGTTGCTGCAATTTTTGGCTTTGAAAATCAAAATACGATGAAAGCAATGTTGTCAGTAGGAAATCGCAAAAAAAAGAAAATCAATCGACTGTATGTAGAACAACAATTACATGATTTTCATGCAGAACAGATGAAGAGCTTTGATCATCTTGAAAAATGTAGTGATCAACTTTTATCAAGTCAGAGAAGTTTAGATACAGTTCAAGATTTAGCAAAGGATAGTGCTTTGATTTTTCGATTTTTAATGTCATTACAAAAATATAAAAATGATTTAAATAAACGTTGCGCCGCACTTTGTTTAGAAGGATTTAAACCGTATTTTAAAGTCTATGATTATCTATATGAAGAGGGTGATATCTATAATTTTCAACCATTCAGTCTCACAAAACGCAACATGTTTCATTATGAGCATGTTTTATTTGTCGTGTTCTCAGATGAACCATTTGATGCAGACATGGAAGCATTACTGCCTGTGTTAATTTATGAAAAATATGAGCTACCATGGATGATAAATTATCGTGCGAACCTGATTAAGATGGGATATCAGCAATCAACACCCCAGTCAGATGCCGCACTTTATAAGGCTGAACACTTCTTAAGAGATACTGAAATTTTTACAGCACAATTATCCCCGTATCAGGATAATATGGATCTCTATGACCTCAACAACATCATTGAAGCGAATGAAGGTAGTGCCGATCCTATGCCTGGCATCACAGAATATATGCAATTAAAACATCCTGATTCTGGTGATTACCCTTATCATAAGTGGGCAGAAGTATTAAGAAATATATCTAAAAGATGCCTGGATGTTGAATTGATATGTTTTATTATGATGCGACTGATAGCCGATTACAGCCCTGGAATTAAAAACTTTGAAGACGCTTTCAATATTTTGTTTTTAAAAAACAAATTAAATGAAAAAGATATTATTGAATTATATGCTATGTCAAAAGGAAACTCCTTGAAAATGGGTAATCAACTTGGAATAAATCAAGATACCTATAACTTTACTTCCTATGAAGTTTATTTTGAAAAGGCAGTTGAAATGATCACAAAACGTTTAAACGATGGTCTAGAATATAGTAATTTTTATAAAAAAAATCCTGAGCAATGGGAATGGGATGAACAATGGTTTTATAAAAAAAATCAACAAGAATTAAAAAACATAAATATTTTTATTGAACGGCATTCAAAGCTTATTAGGTGTACTGACTAATATCTGATCTGACATGTTCAAAGTTAGAACGTAACCAAATCTGACAACATGGTGCTTTTGACCTAAAGCGGCAGCTCAAGTTGTTTTCATAGGTATTTTGAAAGGTTAATTTTCGATCTAATTTTAAGATTTTGTACGTTAATCAATTTGTTCGGGTCTAAAGCAGCAGACGTCCCAAACCGCTAGGTCACATCCGTAATTGATGAGTTGTCGGATTAAAAAATCACATTGATATTAAGATTTTCATTTCGCCGAAAAGTACATAAGCCGCCAGTCAAATTTTAAAATATTATTCACATTTATAGCTGCTTCCAAGCAAATGCCGTCTGTTATAAAATTCATTTATATACAAAAATACTAACGCCACTTATGCAAACCACCTGTATCTCATGGTGATGTTGTGTCACATTAGATATGACCACGAACCATAACGAAGTATTACTCACCTAGAAAACCTTCTTGGATTCGCTCTTCGTAGATTACAAAACACTCTTCTTTGCTCGGAGGACAGAAAACGACAACTTAAATTAGTTGCATGTAAAGAACCTGTTTTTAAACCAATTTAGTTTAGCTCAAGTAATCAGTAATGGAAGTCACCACTGATCGGATAGATATCCCAAGCCAATGAGACTTTCTTCCTTGAATCAGCAAGACCATGGGGCGAGCAGGCAATGTTTTTTCCCACTCATGGATGTCGATTGAAGAGGGGATCGGGTAGTCCTCAGGGTGGGTATGCCATTCGCCTACCCAAGTTTGTATTTTTCCTGATGAGTGCCATGCAGATAACACAGAGTTTTGGTGGTGAGGGCTTCGACGATCAAAGCTAAAGCGTGTGCTTCTATCAATCTGACCTGGTCTTGTTGCACCTACCACCCGAATATGGTGATTCCCTCTATATTCGCCAATTAAAACACCTGCTGATTCGGTATCTAGTGTTGAGATTTGTTTTAACGATTCGATTATGGACATTGCTTGCGCCTCTATTAAGAGAATACCTTCGTTCGGAATTTTGGCGATTACTTCGAGCATATGGGGCAATTACTTAGAGATGAGAGTTTTTGGTTTTTTACGGATAACACTTGATCGGAAAATCTGGTTTGCATAAATGTTGGTCCGGGTTGTGAGCACAGCTGTTGAATCATGCCAGCGACGGCGAGGCTTGGTTGAGAGTTAAATGGCAAGTAGGTTTTTCCGCACCCTCTTCGAAATTGCTCCGAATGTTCAGGGGCATGACCTGACTTGAACAGTTCAAATCTAGGTTTTCTAGTATTACCATTTTGGATAGTTAAGCAACCAAAGCAAGCTGACCCATCATTGTTGAGTAAGGCCCGCGAGGCTAAGCCGTAAGCATCAATCCAGCCATGAATTAAAATCGGCCTTTTTGATTGCCACTGTACGTCATGTATCCAGCGAGATAAACTTAAGGAGAATTCACTATGGCCTGTTGCATCTATAATAATGTCCCAGCGTTTACCAATATCTTCTCTGTAAAAATTGTTGTGGTTTACAATACTATTGGCGAGCCCTTGATTATCAAGGAAATGCTTCAGCGCCGAGGACTTTTGCTCTTGCAGATATTCGATGCCAAGAAGGTGTCGGCCTAGATTTCCTGGTCCGAGAATGTCATCATCAAACAAATGCAGCTCGCCTGAAGTTCCTGAGCCGGCTCCAATTTGCACTAATGCATGAGCTGCGTAGCCACCGATAGTCCCGCATCCAATTAATGCAATCCTCTTGCCGTCAAGCCCCAAGTCATTTTGACTGCTTTTATTGCGCTGAATTAGGAATGTGTCAGATACATCCTGTACAATACTTCTTGTAAAGGATTTCGTTAATTTAGCTAGACTTGAGGCCATCTGATTTATGTTGTGGCGTTTAGCTGACGAGTTTTTTCTCCGCTTCTTTTTTGGTTTTAATCGTTGAATAATCGGCATGGCATTTTTGGTAATGTCAACAAAAAAACCAATGTCTTCCGCTTGATGCCTGAAGCTAATAAATACCATCCCCTTTTCATCAATGTATTTAATAATTTTATGTATTAGGGAGCTTTTTGCATGAAGGTCTATATTAGACAGCCAGTTTAGAAACTCGCTAAATGTTTTAGGGGGCCAGTCAATGTTGTGAGGCACAAATGGAGGTTGTCTAAAATCGACAGGAATAAAAATCCCGGTGATAAGCTGTTTTACGCCTTTTCGCCTATTTATCCATGAGTCTGCGTCATCGGAAGTATTTGCGAGTACAATTTCCGTCTCTTCTTCTCCGCAAATAGAGTGACGCTTGTAAAACGTATATATACCAATTGTTCGTTCTTTACTGACATCAAATACTTGATATTCTCCTTCCCAATAAGATGTTAGCTCATGCTGAAAATCTTGGGAAGTCACTTTGTCTTCACTCCACTCTTGAACGCGTGTTTTAATTGCTTCAACAAATGTTGCAAGTGTCGTCTCCAGATCGATGATCCATAAGCTAGTTGTCTCATCGTCCAAATAGCAAAGCGATTTATCACTGTTTAAATGAGGAAGAAATTTATTTTCGAAGGCAGAAGGGAGTTCAACAATATACGCTTTGGGGTAAGGTGTGAGTTCTTCATTAATGCCTTCAAGTCGGACAGTGACAGGTCCGGAGGCTGACTGCACCGTACCAATAAAAGCCTGCTCAAAATTTGGTGGATTCCTCTTTGGGATATAGCCCAAGCTCACCATACACTCAGTCAGTTGTTTTGAATCGAATGCCATTAGCCCCCCGACATGTTTTTGACTTCCGGTTGGGGTTGAGGGCGAGGTTTGCTTTGCCGAACCATTGCTGCAGCTGTCGTGACAATTAATTGAGGTTCATACGGCATCCGAGACCCAAATGCAGCTAATAACTTTTGGTTTGCTTCTTGTGCACTGTTTGCGTGGAGTAAGCTGGATTTTATTAATATTCCGAAGTTCTTGGCCTTGCTTAAAATTTCTTGGCGCTCTTCATCAGAAAGATTACGCGGAAATAACGCCGGTTCTGATTCATCAATAGGGCTGTCGACCCCATCCGCAAGTAGGTCATGCAGTTTATTTGTACAACATAAAAGAGCTTCGCTATCATCTTTAAACATTCTACCGTTGAATGCGCGTTCTTCAAAGGTCTTTACTACACAGGCCATTAACGTGATGGAAGATGGACCACCTTTTACAAACTCAAAGTCTCTCCATGCCTTTAAATAACGACTAACACGGCGAACTATTTCTCCGTAGTCTTCTACGTTCCCTAAAAACCACTGACTGACTTGCTTAGGATCAGACTTGATCCAATGTTCTTTATTTCTCATCGCCATAAATATATTCTTACTATCAAGAAGCGTTCTTTCGATGCTTGCATCCCTGACATATGCTTCTTTAATGGCAATTGCCATCTCCTCATACTTCTGTCTTGGTATGGCATATAGAGGAACGTCGATATGCTTCTTTTCATCAAGTATTACTCTTGCACATGTAGGTTTAGAGTTGTCAAATTTCCAGCCTGGAATGGAAGCACATAGCTTAAAGAGGGCACCGTCAACTATCTTAAAGAACAAATCTTTACTAACGATGGGTTTGTCTTCAAACAGATCGGTTGGAAGATATACCCCATCATCAAAATCGATTTGTTGGGGAGGTATATGACATGGACTATTTGCTGTTTTATAGACAAAAGAGCCTTGCGGGGCGAATTTAGGCTTTGTTTGTCGAAGGGCATCCTTTTGTATTGAGTCTAACTTTCTTATCGACTCGGCAAGCTCTGGTGCTATTCTACTTTCGTCGATAAAAAAACGTCCATGTTCGTCAGGAGTGACGCTTCGGTGTGTTTCACTAAAAGCTTCTCGAATAGTATTTCTTATCAAAGCTTTTGCCTCTTTTAGTTGGGTTACTTCGACGACTTCCGGCTCTAGTCGAGGAAGAAAATGTTGCGATAGTAATTTGTGGGCACTGTATTTCATCTCTGCAATAACTCCTGGGTCAATACTTGTTGCTGAGCTTTATGGTTGAAAAATTCCATTACGTTTGGTTGTCCTAATGCATTTTGCCCCCTCTCTTTGCCTCTTCCACGAAGCATTTGAGCTGCATTGTCACTCGCATTATCCAAAGTGATACTTTTGCTTTGATCAGGAGTGAGTTCTTCGTCAAGAAACGAGCATTGATTGCCCAGAAGGTGTTCTACCATCTTATTTTGCATTTCCTCGTTGGCGCTTAAGGTCATTTCAATAAGTTTTCTGCCAACACCCCATCCAGTGAGATAACCCCACCCATTGGCCAAGCCTCTATCACTGTTCAATACACGCTTCGACCCCATAGTTCCAATCCCCATTAGGTAAATGTTCTCTTTTGGCACTTTTATAAAGTGTGTAGCTTCGTGGTAAGCAACAAGGGCTGGGCCATTGGCAATAAGTCCGCCATCAACATTCAATGAGTCGTTCATTAAGTGAGGGGAGAAGAACGTAGGTGCAGCACTCGTTGATAATGCCACGTCAACTAAAGATAAATGCTTGTCGACATAAAAGTTTTCGTGGTGAGGAGTTTTATAAATTTTGGGTGAACCTGAGGTTCCATTTACAGCAGGGATGGTGACAAGAGTGTTTAGATCTTTAATACACTTGTCTTCGAAGCAATGTTGCAGCACATCCTGTAGAGGGTTACTACTGTATAAAGATCCGAAAGCTTGTCTAAAAGTTTTGGCCCATTTTTTGGGGAATATTAGTTTACGGTTTTCATCCAGAACTTTGCATAACTCCCTGGCGTTCATTCCTGACGCCAACCCGAGAGCCAGAATTCCTCCAATTGAAGTGCCGGCGATAAGATCAAAGTGCTGGGCGATATTGTATGAATTATCTCCGTGCTTCTCAGCCATAGCTCGTTCTAATAAAGCGAGTATGGATATAGTATATAAACCTCGAACGCCTCCGCCCGAAAGTGCAAGTATTTGGAATCTCAACCTTGTTCTCCTCGTTTTGGCTGCCAAAACTTTTATACGTATGCTTGACAATATATTAGGGTAGATGCCAGAAAGTGTCAATATAAATAACTAAATGTCAATATAAATAACTTTATTTTAATTTTTATGTCATTTATACTGACATTTGTTAGAGAAACCTGCTATCATCAAACTATAGTGTGGAATTGATGGGAGACGCTGTTGTGATTGATGAGGCTCGCCTGAAGAAAATTATTGGAACTCGGATCAAAGATCTACGTACTAAATTTGGTAAAAAGCAGCTCGAGCTAGCATCTGCGGTGGATTTGAAACGAACCTCAATCACTAACATCGAAGCAGGTAAGCAAATGGTCACGCTCCCTGTTTTGTATCGAATATGCTTTGAGCTTGAAGCGAGCATAAATGACGTTTTGCCAACGTTTGATGATTTGCTTCGTCACAAAGTTGAGGCAAATCATAACGATAGCGGTGTGGAAATAGGTGGTAAAACGATGGCTGCTTTAAAGCGCGTTAGAAATGTTTAAGTTTAATAAAGTGCTAATGGAGGCCGTTTTATGATGAATCCCGGAAGAGTCGAAGCTAAAGCACGCAAGATATTAGACCAGTCTGGCATTACATTTGCTCCAGTTGATGTCGAGTTGGTTGCAAAGACCTTAGGTGTTGAAATTAAATTTGATGATTTGGATGACGATGTGTCTGGCTTCTTATCCGTTGATCCAAGCCGATCTGTGGCCGTTATAAACGAAAATCACCACCCTAATAGGCAGCGATTTACGATTGCCCATGAATTGGGACACTATGTTCTTCACGTGGAAGCTGATGAAGGCCTATTTATTGATAAAAAATATATTGTCCACCATAGAGACCACAGATCTAGCTTGGGCACAATTGATAAGGAAAGAGAAGCTAATTTATTTGCTTCATCACTACTGATGCCCAAAGCAATTGTTCAAAGCTTACTTGACGATTTTCGGGTTGACTTCTTTGACGAATTTGAAACTCATTCGCTGGCTAAACGTTTAGGTGTGAGCGAGCAGGCTTTGGGATTTCGGTTGGCTAGACTTGGGTATGAGGTGGGAGAGTAAAATTGCCTTCCATTTCCAAATGTGAATTAGTTAAATAGTGACGAAGGAGCAAATCTCATATATTTGTCTACGTTACTGTGACTAATAAATTTTAACTTTTCCTAACATGCTGCTCAGGGTCATCAGCAGACTGATTGGTCAAGTGCAAAGAAAAAAATGATATTTAATGAACTTAATATTTCTAATAAATTGACTGAATGGTCAAAATTCGAGATCTTAATTTTATTAAAATGTATAATGAAACCTTGGGTCTCGTTTATAATCCTGTCAAATTGCATAAGAAATATCGAGTGTAAATGGACGCCCTTACTTTTATATCAGAACTAATAAAGGCTGTGGCGTGGCCGGCCACAGCAATAATCCTCGTTGTTCAGCTTCGTAAGCCTATCGTAGAACTTATACCTTTGCTGCGCAGGTTAAAATACAAGGAACTAGAGTTTGAGTTTGCTCAAGAGGTTTCAGAGCTAAAAGCAGAGGTTGAGGCTATAGCAAAGGAAAAGGGAGAAGAAATTCCCTCTATCGCGACCACTTCCTCTAACCTATTGAACCTGATTACCTTTTCAACTCGTGCAGCAATCATGGAGGCTTGGCTAGAGGTTGAGTCCGTTAGTGTCACGGTAGCCAGTTCTTTCTGGGGACAATCACCAAATGAAACATTCAAGAATATGCCAAAACTTGGAGAATACTTGCTGCAGTGTAAAGTAATTGATGAAAAGCAGCTCTCGGTGTTCAACAAGTTGAGGCAGCTAAGAAATAAAGCAGCCCATGCACAGGAGTTGGATCTTAGCGAAAACGATGCAAGGTCTTATGTTCAGCTTGCCTCTGATCTCGCAAAACACATCAGAGAGGCATAGTGCAAGTGCAATTTAACAAGTCGCCCAAATTCGTTCCGGCCACAAAAAGCGTGATCTCCACCGGACTTGCTAACGCTCGCCGTTTAGCGAGTTGTTAGGTTTATCAGCAATGACTTGGAATCTAGATACTGACGAACTCAACGAAGAGTGTGAGCAGATTGTTGGCAACCTTAAAGAGGAGTCTTTGGCCGCATATTGCTTCATAAACGAACAATGGAATTCAGGCTCAATAATTCTAAACAAACTGTTTCAGTTTGTTTATCGTTCTTTCTATCGCATAGATAACGCAGGCCTGACGGACGAATTCAAAGAAGCATATTTTCAACACATGGAAAGCACACGAAATCAAGAACCAAATCTGTATATGCTTTGCGAATCCTTACATAAGATAAAAAACCATAAAGGGCTACAATCATTACAGTTTTCCTTTGTAAGCAAGTTGGCAAATACCGTCAGACCAACAATGCCAATATATGACTCAGAAGTAGCCAAAATGTATGGGTATCGGCCGCTTCTCTCATACAAACCAATAAGGGACAGAATCAATAGTTATATTGATTTTTATCGCGAGATGGAGTCAGATTATTCTGCAATAATAGAGCAAAAAAAACTTAATACGGCATTTAATCAATTTGATTCCAAATTTCCAGAATACAAAGACAGAATCAACCCAAGCAAGAAAATTGATTTTATTGTTTGGTCAGCAGGGAAGTTGCGTGGAAAATAATAAACCTAAAAATGTATAATGAGTCCCTGGATCTCGTTAATAACTCAGTAAGCTATGATAGATACAGCGAATCGTTTCAATCAGATTTTGATAATAGACTCAATTCCCAAAGGCGAACTCAATACAGCCCGACGGCTCTTTGATGATATTAGCACCTATGCTAACGCATATCCGGAAACTTCTCCGGCTGTTATGTCCGTTCGTGTGGAATCAGCTTGCGAGTTTCTGGAGGTTCTTTCGGAATGTGCTGACCGAGCAAACGAGAAAGATATCATTCCAATGCTTCACCTTGAATGCCATGGCTGTGAGCAAGGTTTTCAATTCGCCGATTTCTCGATTTTGGATTGGCAAGAGATCAAGGCCCCTCTTACAAATCTCAATATCGCAACTAAAATGAATCTCATGGTGGCTGTGGCGGCATGCACGGGCGGTGCAATTGCCAAGACCGCGTCTCTCTCAGATCGGGCACCATTCTGGGGTATGATTGGACCAACTGACAGCATTTCTCCAACTGATTTGGAGTCTGCTTTTCGCGCTCTTTACACGACACTGATACAAACGGGTTTGCCAGCTAACGCATTGAAGGCGTTTGAGGCATCGAGCAAACCCGGGCAGTACTGGCGTACTACGGCTCTAGGGCTGTTCAAGAACGGCTGGGCTGCGTATAAATCTACCTATTGCACCGAACAGATGCTAGAGATCAGAGCAAAGCGGATGGTCGAAGAATGCAGGCGTAGAGGATTGCAACCACTCCTCACTGTGAGCCAAAAGCGTCAGCGCCTTGTTGCGCATGAGCCGAGCGCATACGAGAGATTTCGGAGGGGCTTCTTCATGGAGGATCTATTTCCGGAGCAAGCTGGGCGTTTTGCCGTTCCACTACAGTCAAGCGGTGATAATGGTTAATTGGGTAGTCGGAGGTCTCAACTAATCATAAGAAATCCGTAATATACTGTGCTTTCAAAGGCCTACCGTTAGTATTTTTTATTATAGGCATTCAAAACTAATAAACAGATACATTAGTGATTTCTATTATTTCGCCTTAATCGCGGACTGAGTCATTCAATATAATTATCGTGCTGAATCTTAAAATTTTACCGAATTTCTACCATATATAGATACTTTCAGATCTCAACGTGAATGTCCGCTCTGGTTTCAGCTTTGACTGTAATTGAAACTACGTCGACTTGCAGCAATCCGCCCTGAGCGACATGATCAGACGGTGATATTCTGTTTTGGTTGTGTGACGGGTTTTGAATTGACATCTTAAAATGGAGCTTATTTTTTAATCATAGAGATTTTTAATTCTGAGATTAAATGGTCACTTTATCACAGAGAGCAGCTATTATGAATTAAATATCTTCTATAGCTCTTTAGTGCTGAAGATACAATTGGAAAAATTTCTTGACGTTAGCCTTCAATACAATATTAGAAAAACTCGACATAGCGCTTTGGTCAAAAGAGCAGTCAAATTTGTAAATTATTTTGACACTTTGATTGGTTTTGAAAAAAGCGGCAATTGGGAGTTTTCCGGTTACAGG
>JAPHSW010000195.1 GCA_026196615.1 Gammaproteobacteria bacterium
CATTTGAAGCCTTTGGATGAAGAATAATTGCCTGAACAACAACTATTTGATCATCTATGGGGCTTCATTTCAATTCCTAAAGATCATACCTATGAATACCTTCTAGTTATTTTTCAGATGAAATGGGGACATTTTGGTATGCTTCATATGATGATATAACTGAGGAAGAAAATCCCTATGACAAAGTTAATAACGAGGATGTTTTTTATCAACAATTTGAAATGATTCATTCACTCAGAGATGGCTTGTTTGAAGAACGTCATGATAAAACCGATCTTTATTTTCTGGGTTTTTCAAGCTATGCAACACAGGATGTCTTCTATAAAGAAGTAAAGTATGCGCAAGCACTAATGGATTCACGTTTTGATACATCAGGTCGTTCAGCATTACTAATAAACCACCTTAAAACTTATGAAACAGAACCTTTAGCGAATTCTCATAACTTGAAGATAATGCTTGATGGAATTTCAGAGCACATGAATATTGAGCAAGATATCTTATTTTTGTATCTGACCTCTCATGGCAGTAAAGAGCATAATTTATCAGTTGATTTTTGGCCATTAAATTTGAATGATTTAACACCTGAATTATTAAAAGAACATCTGGATGAGTCTGGAATAAAGTGGCGTATTATTGTGATATCTTCCTGTTATTCAGGTGGATATATTAAACATCTTGAAGATGATAATACTTTGGTATTTACTGCCTCAGCAGCAGATAAGCAATCTTTTGGATGTAGTAATGAAAATGAATTTACATGGTTTGGTGAAGCAATATTTAAGTTTGCATTGAATAAAAATGCTTCTATCGTTGATGGATTTGAACAAGCCAAAATATATATTCAGGATAAAGAGAAATTGGAAAAAGTGGAATCTTCTCAGCCACAATTGAGTATAGGAAAAAATATTGAGAGTAAATTAAGGCAATATACTGCAGAAATTGAGAAAAAACATAACCAAACTAGCTCTATTGAAATTGCCTTAAAAAATTCTGATGTAAAGAAAGCTGAAGAGATAAAAACTCCAGAGAACACTGTAATTCTTAATAATTAGTGCACTCTGTTTTCTTCTTTATCTCCTCAGGAAATAAGAAAGGTTACAAAATTCATGTGTGAATAATGACTGAAATTATTTTCTATAACCTCTTAATACTCCATCTGAAAGATATCTTTGCCATTCAATTTCATGCTCAATTTGAAGTAGTTTTTCTAATGCATTAGCTTTTAATCTCACTATGGGATTACCATCGGTACTACTTCGAGAAACAACTCGTTGCTCTTGCGTTGGGTAGATAGATAACTCGATAGGAAAAACAGAGTTTAGGTATACATGAGTATAGAGTTTTATTTGGCCATTTTTCTGAATAGCAACCTCATTGAGCTCATAATTCCATTGTTTCTGAATCAATGTTTTTTCCAGTTCTTCTAGACTGTCAGTAAATAAATGTAAGTCAATGTCACTACCTTTTCGTACATGTCCGGTGCTTACCGAACCAATCAAACATGGTGTATAAGTTTTTAATTCATACATTACTTCTAATGCAATGACACGCATGGCAAATAGTTGATAAAAGTGGTCATTGCCTTCATTTTGTTGCACTAAATGTAAGAGGGCTTTTTTTATTTCACCATTCGAGGGTAAATCTTGAGGTCGATGGCGTACTTTCTTACCATAAATTCGGCCTAATAGACGTTTAGCTGCAACTTGTTTGGCTGTAAAATATTGCTGTATGCCTTCTTCATACATGAGCCTTGCTGCTTCAAAAGCAAGGGAAGAACGTAATTGTTGTGATTTACTATTTTTCATAAATAACACTGAAATATTTCATCAGTCTGGGTAATAATATTAATTGCAAGCTCAGGATAAATGACTTCAATATTGGTTTTACGGCCTTGTATATCCCAAGTTCTTATTTTTTCAAGCCACTTCAACTGAATAGTGTTAGCGTGTTGTTTTCGTGTTTTTTGGGGATACTTTAAGAGATCAAGATGGTGTTCCACAATCCAGGGAATTGGCTCAGTAAGAACACCTCTAAGCATTTCTGCACCAAGTTTCTCATGCTGAGCCATCGCAACTGATTTACCTACATCGTGAAATAAGGCTGCTGCTAACAAATATGGATTATCAGTATTTTCTCTTGCTAACTGAAAAACCTGCAGTGAATGGTAAAGAGCATCAATTTCAGGGTGGTAATATGGATTTTGTTGAATACCATCAAGATCATTTAACAAACTTAATAAATATTCTTTGTAATAAAACTTATTTTGTGAAGAGTAACAAACGCCTGAAGTACGAGTAGGGGGATCAGCTGAAATGTTTAAAGAGTTTAGCAGGCTCTGTGATGGGTGTTTCATAATATGACCAGATTCGTATCTGGCAGGTTAGTAATGATGAAAAGAGAAGTAAACATCTGTAGAACAAAGTAATAATGAAATTATTTACCTTAAACTGGTTTTTATTATTACATTGTCATTTATGAAAAACAAGACAGAGTTATAAATTAAATAATTATCATTGATAGATTCTGAATTGTATAAATACGCTATTCTTTTATCTAGGAATACAGAAGTACTGGAAATATTATTTTTATGGTCTAATCTTTTTAATATTAGTTTAATCATTTTGTTAATAGGTTACAAAACAATGAGTAATGATGAATTTAGTAAAGTTCTAATTCAAGATAACAATCCAGATTATCTCGATAAAATAAAAAGTTTCTGTGATAGTAATGAGCTTACTGGTTTAAAAGCCAGGGCTGATAATGTGATGGAAATTTTAGAATCGAATGTTGATTTGAGTGCCATTTTTATATCAGAAGATTTTGGAGATATACCACAATGGGGGCTTAGGTTAGGAAAAAGAATGCATCTTATTAGGCCTGATATTCCTATTTTTTTAAGAAGGAATACCGCTTTAGATATGAGTGATTTGGACGTAGAATCACAGTCGGCATTTTGTGCATCCTATACAATGGATTTGATAGACGATCTGAAACCAACATTGAGTCAATATATTTTTAGTCTCTATTATCCAAATAAATTAGTTCGAGGTATACAGGAACTTACTGAAGAAGCTTTAAACAGTCAATTTAAAGATATTAACGTTGAATCTAGTACTCCCTTCCTTGTTCGTGAAAATTTAATTTATGGTGAAATGCTGAGCTTGATTCCTCTGGATAGTAGCTGGTGTCGAGGATACTTACTTGTTAACACAGATAAAGAAGCCTTGACTAAAATGATAGAAAATAATTTTACGGGCTTTAAACCAACGCAAAATAGTATAAACGAAGTGAACGGTATACTGAGTGAAATTACAAATCTTGTTTGGGGGGGCTTCAGAGTACGTTATGTTGATGATAGTGGAGAACATAATTCACATGAATCGGTTCAGGTTCCAATAGTGATTGATCACACAGAAAACTCTATTAGTTTTGGCTCAGAAGCCCCTCAGCTTTGCTTCAAATATACTTTGTTTGATAAGAATAATTCAAAATTGGTTGAAATTTTTCAGCGAATGATTTTTCACTTGCATTGGATGCCAGAACTTTTTACTGAAAATAAAATCCTTGTGGATGAATTGATTGATTCTGGAGAATTAGAATTTTTCTAAAGAGATTGAGTCATCAAGAATATCTCAAAAGTTCTGTTGAGTAATATCAGTGATATCGAATACTTATTATGTTGTGGCATCTAGAGCATTATAGGAAAACTATATTGATGAAACTTGTTGTTTGTACTTTATTGTTTTAAATATATAGATGTTGACTCATTGATATTATTTATATTGAACAAACCATGACTAAGTCAATCAATTTAAATAATTTTTTTTTCAGTAAATTAATAAATGTATCTTCATCAGACAGATTTATTATCGTACCTTCAGCAATACAATCACTAAACCACTCTGTATTTGTTGTTTGAAAAATATCATTCCAATCTGAAATATTAAAACTTGAAAGAGACATGCTACCACCAATCAATCCATGTCCTTCAGTTATCAGTATTTTTTTTAAATCAAATGAGTATGCCACTAATTGAGGCCAAGTGCTATTATGAGTCTCTCCAAACTGTCTTCTATCAACTTCAGAAATAACATAATAAATGTCTGTCATACATAATCCTCTCGAAAAATGTCAACGTTATTAAAATCATTTTTTCTAGTATCTGCTTGTAACTGCAAAGCATCTTATTTCTGTATACGAGTATTCTTATGTTTTTGTCAAAATATATTAGATTTTGTAACTCATTCTCGGCCTGTGAAGTGATCGGAGTCCGCGAATGAGAATATTGATATAAAGTATTACTGTCTCATTTATTCTATAAATTGCAGCTAAATTATTTATTAAATATTCTTGAGTAAAGTTGCTCTGACCCTATTGATATTGGCGTTATTTAGAAAAATTTTTCCAATATATTTTAACGTTAGTTAATTCTTTAGTGCTGGAAATAATCACTTTAGACCACTTACCAAGTTTTGATAATTTTTTATTACTTTCCAAAGTCAACAATACTTGCTTGTTGTTAATCATTGAGTGTCCAGAATAAGTTAAAGTAACATTGTTTGTCTCTCCAATAAGCTTAGCTGTTATAATAAAACTATCAAAAATATTTGTAACATCTTTTCTTAATTGAGTTATAGATTTATTTTTAATATCAGGAATCATTGAACTAATATCAATTCATAGGTAAGATCTTTAGGAATTGAATTGAAGCCCCATAAATGATCAAATAGTTGTTTCTGACGCAATTATTATGATATCCAAAGGCTTCAAATGA
>JAPHSW010000205.1 GCA_026196615.1 Gammaproteobacteria bacterium
ATAATTCTTAGTTATCCATTATTTATTTGTTTGGTACTATATACTAAGTTAACCTAAAAATACTAGGTCAACCTATAATTTAATGAATTTATAGCCAGTAATAATGAAGCTATTATATTCATCATTCTGAAGTTATAAAATCTTCTACGAGCTTATGAACTAGGATTTATAAAATAAATCTTGATGGATTATATAAAAACCACTGGATATAATTGATGAGAAAAAATAGGATTATTAAAGCAACACCGATAGAAACTATAATTAAAATATTCAAATTCCCTTCCTAAACTACTCTTGAACGCAAAGCTTTATAAGCCCCTTGCACTTTTTTAAATTCTTCAGCCATTTCTTCCTGCAATTCAGTACTCATATGTGCATATTTATCTGGGTGATATCTCCCAGCCGAAAATCTATAAGATTTTTTCAATTCAGCTTTCGTAAATCCAGGGTTTAATCCCAAAATTTGCTCTGGTGTTCGAGTTTCAACTTTAGTTTCTCGGTTTGATGCAAAATTTGATTCGGAGCTATTATCTTGTTCTTGATTTTTATTAGCTTCCTCACGGGCTTTTCTAGCCTGTTCTTTGTAGTACTCTTTTTCTTGCTCTGCCTTTCTTCTAGCTTCTTCACTAGATTTTTGTGACTGGTGAGCTTTATCTTTTTCTTGGTTAACATCATCCCAAGCTTTTTGGTATTCCTCTTCTTTTTGGTTTTGTTGCTCCTGTTGAAAATTATCAACTGATTCCTTATTCAAAACAACATACTTGTAAGCATACAAAAACGGATACAAAAGTATCCGTATTAAGGCTTCTAAATGGTCTTTAATGATGTAAAACCATTCAAGAAATCCCTGAAATAATCGCAGTATGCTTTCTCTGAAAAAAACAATATAGGCTAGAATAACAGAGGCGAGTATTGCATTAGAACCTGTTACTAAGGCTATCTCCAGTAATTTTAACCCACCAATGACTGCAAAAATTTTTACAAGCCAAAATTTAACTACTAACAACCAAGCAAAAAAGTAGGCAACAGCAAAAAATAATACAAAGCCAAAAATAATATTTAAGTTAAAAGGTATTTCCATTTTATTCTACTTTAGGTCAAGTTTTATCTTTTTCATTTGTTCTTTTCTTGGGTGTATATCAGATTCATAATCTGAGTATTTTAAAATTATGCATAATAGACCTACGTTTTAGTGAAGTCATACCTTTTTTACTTGCTGATTTAAAAGTCCAGTTTTTATAATAGGGAAGTATATCAATGAGCTGTGGATATCTGTTTTTACTGACAAATATTGCCTGATTATCTCCCAATGTTCTTATTCCATCAGGGTTAATTAAATTTAACTCCTGAAATCTTTGTTCTATATCGGTAAAATTGTTTCTCTGAATTGTTATTGTTTTACCCACCATGTCGCTAAATTCTTTAGCTGTTTTGTAATCAGCACCGGATAAAACCAAATAACTTCCAATTCCACCTTTAATAGCTTCGGCATTTTTACCATACTTGCTTTCAAGCTGTGAAATAGATTGAAGTACAATGGATATTGAGACTTGGTATTTACGGATATTATTAATGATTCCTGAAAAATCATGAATATAGCCTGAGCCAAATTCATCGAGAAAGCAGTAAATTGATTTATCTTTCTTTTCAGGTCGTTTTTTCATCATTTGACTAAAAAAACGGGTATAAAATAAGTCAATGACAAATTGATAATAGTTTCCTTGTGCTACGGGAATAATAATAAAAAGTGCAGTTTTTTGTTTTTTAAAGCTATCAAGCTCAATATCATTTTCAGAAAGTAGAATTTGTATTTCACTATTATTTAGTTGCTTTAAAGCAGTTCTGGCAATCGTCACAAAACTTTGAAGCATATTTTTATTATTACCACTAATTCCAATCCATGCATTTACAATAGATTTGTCATCCGGATTATTGAGATTAATGCTATTCTCAATAACCCAATCATCTAAATCAGAACCATCTTCACCAAACATTTGAAGTAAATAATTTATGTTTGTGAGATTTAAATAATCTGGTTTAGAATAAAATAAACATTTGGCAAAAATTTCTAGTAATCCTATAGCTCCTTCATTCCAGATAGGCTCTTTATCAGTGCCATACTTCGTCATAATAATAGAAGTACAGATTTTTTCTATATCAATGACATTTTCAACGCCATAAAAGGGATTGAAACGTGATGAACTTGCTATGTTATCCGGTTGAAGCGTTAAAATATTAAAGCCTCGTGATTTTAAATAGGCAGATGTATTTTGAAATATTTCTCCTGAAGGATCGGTAATCACCATTGAGCAGTTAAATTTTGCCTTATCCAATACATTTGGAATAATATAACCAGTTGTTTTACCTGCTCCAGGTTTAGCAATTAAACAAAGGTGTTCAAAAGAATCTTTTTTACTGATTCGTTTATCTTTGCCATCAATGAGCAGTCCTTTATTAGCATACTTGAAAACTTTCTTTTGCTCAGACTTGTTTGCAAATCGAGCACCTTTTTCCTGTTTTAAGGTATAGCCTTTAAGTAGGAATTTTCCGACTTCAAATAATGCTTTAAATGTGCTTTCCATTACCATACGTAATATCTCTCACACTTTCATTAATAATTTATTTAGTTTTTTCATGATATCTTTTTTTATTTCTACTTTTGTATAGTTTATTTTTTATTTCTGTTTTACTCTTTTTTTTTGAATAATTAATATATTTATTATTCAAATGTGGATACTCTTTTTTGTAATAAAAATCTGGTGATCGCTTATTGAAAACAAGTTCCTTAGCTATTTTTCCTGTTTCTTTTACAACAAACCAAACAATTTTTGATACCCATTTTAGAACAAAATAAATTTTCTTAAATAATATTTTTAATACATCAGTTTTGACATTAAATTGTATGTGCTTTATTTTTATCCTACCAATAAATTGTTTTGTTTTAGATACAAAATTCATATTAGTTATCTGTCTTTGGTATAATTTTTGTCATCTTGTCTTCTATTGCACTCCAGTTTTTCTTTAACTTCTTCAAGTTCTTTCTGGCTGATATGAACTGTTTTTTTAATCTTTATAATCTTACTTTTAGTATCTTGTTTAGTATTATTTAGTTCTTCAAAAAATTCGCCAATGCTATTTAATATACCTATCAATTTACTTCAAAATAGTAACCTTAATCATCTTGTTTTATTTTTACCTGATTGTTTTTGACGCATTTTATTCCGTTTCAACTTAGTTTTAACTTTATTCAAAAATCCCTTTTTTGAATTTTTTTCTCTATCGTCTTTATTATTAACTGTATTTTCTGTTTTATTAGTGTCTTTATTTACCTGCTCTTTCTGTTTGCTTTCAGTTTTAGCTTTCTCTTGCTTATTTTCAGATTCATCTTTTTTATTGTTATTATTCTGGCTATTTTTATCAACTGTAGGGGCAATAATTTCAGATAATTGCTCAAATTTATCAAGTAATCCGAGTGTTTTTAATCTGTAATTTTTCCCTGTTTCAATCTTTTTAACACCGATTGTTTTCCCTCTAATATAAAGTTCATAACCACTTTCAGATAATTTAGTAAATAAATCCTGTTTATTTTTACTATCAGAAAATACCTCTGTTAAATTGTCCTTAACAGTGTCTCTATCAGACTTTTTCCCTGTTCTTTTTTTATATTCATATTCCTTGTTGGAAAGTTTTTCACCAACTTGGCGGTTAATAACCACCTTTTGCTCTAATTCAGGGTGGTTCTTTAATACATGTTTTTCCATATCTTTTTTTAGATTATCAAATTGTTTTTTTGATAGACGAGTCTTTTTAGGATCGCCTAAAGCATTAGCACTAATAAGTAGGTGATAATGCAAATGCTCATCATGATCATCATGCAATGTTCCAAATACCAAGTTTTTAGGTGCTCTATCAAGAGCATATTTATAAGCTATATATCTCAGGGCTTCTTTTTGTTGTTTTAAACTAATTCCTTTTGCTTTAGTGATAGAAAGAATTTCATGATATAGGTACACTCCATTTTTTCTTTTTTTCATTAACCAGGCATTTTTTTTAAATTCTTCTTCAATATCAAAACCCTTTTTACTGTAAATGTTTTGGTAAACATTATATTGCTCGTCAGATTTATTGATATCTGACATATATTCAATTAACTGTCCAAAGGAAGCATCCTTGCGACTCATAGATTTAATTATCATGTTTTTCTTTCGTTAATCGACCATGAGTATATTCTTTAATGACATCTTCTAATTGTTTAAGGTGCTGAAGAATATTGTTTTCGTCAGAGATAGTCATATTTCTAACTGTATTGGAGTAGTGAGCAATTTGGTTGACATTGTTAGCAATATTTCTAATAGCAAAGCGTAAAGTGTTTAATTCTTCTTTTAAGTCATTTGGTATGTGTGACTGGTTTTCAAGAGCCGATAAAGCTAGGTTTTTAACAAAAGCAGTGACTTTTTCATTGTCAGCCTTGGCTACATTGAATTTCCTATACTCACTGTTTGTCAGTGTAATATTTACACGCTTAGCCTGGGATTTATATTTTTCCCGGTAGTCCTGTTGATATGCTTTTCTTTTATCGTTCATGATATTTGAATATGAAATAATTTACAGTAATTTTTTTGATACTTTAAATATAGATCAAGTATACGAAAATAGTGTTAATTATAGCAATCATGCATGTTAAAAAAGACTCCTGCATACGAAACAAAGAGGCAGTTCAACGTATACAAAAGTCTTTTTATCAATAAATAGAGGTAACAATTAGCTTAGTTTTTGCAGTTTTAACATATCAGCTAATTGTTCTAATGAAATAGTAATATAATGCTGTTGGGTATAATATGATCCAATATTATCAGACCATCTTTTTGTTTTGGTCTTAAGTTCTACAAGGTTAAGAACTTTTCAGGCATTGTCACCGTTTGGAATTTCAAAGCTATAGGTAGAAACAGTAAAGTTTCAACTCCTATAAATTTCATTCTTTGGGATATCTTTAACTTTTGACATAACAAGAGTATTAAGAAATAAAATTATTTGGATATTTTTTTAGCTAGCATTTTTTATATCCAAAATCATCATATTATAATGTTTAAAATAACGCAAATTTTGGACACTTAATTCTGCCTTTAAACTAGCCAAAAACAAAAGATTGAAAAATTAATGCTACGTTAATATTAGGCCATTATAATTAATAGTTTATGCCTGTTTCAAAAAGTCATTCATGGATGATTAAATCATTGATAATAAACTTTCAATTGATACATTTTCAGTTTCTGATTTCAGAATGAGTATGTTTTTTAAGAAATTTATTAATTTTAGCTTGAGATAATCATGTTAATAACATGGTTTTCATTGTTTCAAAGAGCATGTTGACTTCTTCAAGGTGTTCATATTGGTTTTTCATATTTATTCGTTTAGAAATGTAAAATTCACTCGTTTTATAGAAATAAGGATAAATAAATAAAATGCAGTTTTGAGGTGTTAAAGATTGTAATTTTTTCTTGCCTTTATTAAGCCAATAATGAACTTCTACGCCTCTTAAGCGGTAGGTCCCGGGATCGTAGCCCGGTGAGTCCACCATTTTAATGAATACATAGCCAAAAAATAGCTATAAAAATTTCTTAATTTTTTCCATTTTTTTTGGTGGGACTATCCGCCTCCAAAGGCCTACAGAAGATTTAAGCAAACAATGAAATTTTATCCAATTGTTTTTTTAATCTATTTGTATCAACACTTAAATAAATTTTTGTTGTATCTATTTTTGAGTGTCAAAGAATTTGAGAAATGTTGTAAATGTCAAAGTTATTTCTGACTAGTTCAGTTGCGAATGTATGACGCAATTGATGCCATGTAAAATGAAAAGTAATACACTGACGTATTCTTAATACCATGGTTCTCATATCTCTTTTTTTGAGATGGTTTCAATAAACTGTTGGGAAAAGAGCAGAGTCATCATTTATGGTGTGCTGCTTTTTTCTTTCTCTAAGATATGTAGATAATATTTTTATTAAATAATTACTTAATGGAATTATTCTATCCTTGCTTCCTTTTCATTTAACCACTTTAATGTAGCCATCATAGATTTGTAAGTCTGAAAGATTGAGATTTGTTAATTCACTTAATCTTAGACCTGTATAGAGATAAGTATAAACGATAGTGATATTTCTTTTTCAAAGAAAAGTATCATTATCAAATGCATCATTCAAATTTTCAAGGAGCTCTTTCACTTCATTTTTTGTTAAAGTCCTGGGTAATTGTATAGGGACTTTTCTTTTAAGGATTTTATCCAGAGGATTTTCAGCTAAATACTCTTCATTTTTTAAAAACTCACAGTAACATCTTAAATATTTTCTGTAGTTATTGTAATTTCATGAAGACCATTTTTTTTCAATAAGATTTTCTCATAAAAATCTTTTGAAATTTTGTGTGGTATAGGTACTTAAATCTGATGGAATTATATATTGACTAGAAAGAAATAATTTAAAAGTAGTATTGTATATTCTAATCATGTTTTCGCCTATTCATTGATTGATAACCTTTTCAAGCATAAAATCATCAATGAATAGATTTCAGAATCTTTTCATTTTTGTAAAAAATAAAGAATAAACTTAGGTTTATCCTTATTTCAAGAGTGGTGAATAAATATATGAAGGTAATAGATAGGTAGTCTCTTAAAACTAGGCAGATGTTAATGATCTTTTGTGCCTCTTTTTAAAACTGCATATCCATAATAATCAGAAATCGTTATTTGTCAAATTTAAAAGTTATTATCTTTCCAACGTGAAAAATTCACCAATAAACCATTAGCCTTTGAATTGAATTTCTGGAAAATTATATACTTCCCCTCGTTTTTTTGCGACAAGATGCTTTTGAACATGAAACAATATAGAGCATACTGTCACAGAATTAAAGCCTGCAAGTTTTTTTGAAAGTTCAAAGTTATTTATTTCTCCTGTTGATGAAATAGTATCTTCCAATGTCATGACAAGTTTTGATTTAGCTCTTTCAGTTGATATTGGTAGCCTTTGAATTGAAAGGGGACTGTTCTTAATTGCTTCAGAAATTTGTAGCCACTCTGCCTTATATAGATCAGGCGTATTTTCTTGCATAATTTCGCTAAAAAGAAGAAATACTGCACTTATTGTAGGCTCAAAAATATCATCATCTTTATTTATTGATAATTCAGATGGTTCTTTCCTGTCAACTAAGTTATATAAAATTGTCCTAGACTCATCATTAAAAAAAATATTTAGTATGTCCTGTCTTTGTTTCATATATTATCCTTTTTCTGTTAAATTTCAATTAATGGTAGTCTTCAGGTTTATAGAATACACAACCTGTTATACCTGAATTTTCAATAGCTTCTTTTATTTCATGATGTACTAAAGGTAAAGATTTATCTCTTAATAGTCTAAATATTTTTGACTCAGGTGAAATTTTTTCTTCATTCAAGACAAGCTTCTTTATAAATTTAATTTCTCCATCATCAAAAAATGTTAAGTCTGAGCTATCTTCATCAACACAATCTTCTAAACCAATTACATTGGCAATTTTATAATTGTCATATGTAATGCCACTATTAGTGTCAATAATTTCCAAATCTATATATTGAATATTAGCTACATTTAAATCTGATAATAATTTTTGTAATTTTCCAGAAAACACAAGCCCAGGAACCTCATCTATACTCAAATGATCTGTCATATTGCCAATATTATTGGCATGTTCTAAAATATATTCAGTTCTAAAAATAGATAATACTTCTTCTCCTTCATCAAAATAAATATCATTACTCAAATTGGTGTTGAAAGCTCCTGATAAATCGGCGTCATTGTCTTCATCAACTAATTCATTAGATAATATCCAGTACATAATTTTTTCTCCTATGGGTGCGGAATATCTGCTTGATTAAATGAAATTTTTCTATCATTCACAGCGGTTTTTCTTAATAGCCATAATGAATCCCATTGCACTACATACTCCCTTATTAATTCGGACAATTCAGATAAATCATTGAGTAATTGTTTTTGATTATTTTTATTACAATAAACCTGACATTTTTTCTCAATTTTTTGGAGCATCTTTACCACTTTTTTACTGTAATTTGGATGAGTTGTTTTATGGCTCTGTAAATCATGTCTAAATATATCAGTAATAAAATAAGGAAGGCTAATTCCGTATTCTCCATCATTTATATTAAATCCAATCAGCTTTGCGTTATGACTTAATCTAGGAAATTTTGCCATGACAGCGATAGGAATTAAGTGGTGATTATTTGTAACATATTGTTCAGAATCAAATAGTGATTTTGCTTTTTCAAGGCTTTTAGCTTTGCTTGTTTCTGCTTCATAGTGTGAAATTGTGATTTTATTTGATTGAGTTCCAGTACCATTTTTCCATGGAGTTGACCAGGCTCCAATATATGTACCCCTTGATGTGGAGCCATTATTGGCATATTTTATTTTTTTAGGGTGCTCACCCTTACAATTTTTCCAATCACACTTGAATTTATCTTTATTTTCTTCTTTACCACCACTATTAGAAATTTTCTTTTTATTTTTTCCTTTGCTTGGTACATCACCATTAAGAGCGTCTTGTGCATTATCCAACTTATCACTAGTTTCAATTGCCTTTTCAAGAGCCTTTACTTTTTTGAGTGGATTTAATGCATCAATGGTAGCAATTCCTGCTACTAAAGCCATATTAGAGTAGTTACCTTCCTGATAATACCCTTTAGCTTCCTTGGCTTTTTCAGCAGTATCACCAAACATATCATCTAAAACATTGGTAGCGGTTTTACCTGCTTTTCGACTCCAATTTTTTGCTTGTTCATGGTATGTTTTTTCAGGTATTACACTGGGGGAATCTGAATAGGGAATATCTGGCTTATCATTATCCTGATAGTCGGTAGATTTTTTTGTACTATAGGGAATGTAAAAATTAATACGCCAAAGTATATCTTCTAGCCATAAATTATAGTTTTCAACTATGCTAGGTCGAGTGACGACCCATTTACCTTTTTCAGGATTTTCTATATCCTTTTTCCATGTAAAAAGAGGAAAAGAAGGTCTGTGAAAATAAACTGCAAAAAGGCTACCAGTTTCAAATTTTCGATAATATTCTTCAAACTCATGTATATCTCCACCGCTTCCGTATCCTCTGCCATTAAAATCATTTCTTAAATCAGAGCGAACAAAAAAAGGGGTTTGGATTTTACCTAAATCATTTAAAGTTAATTCATTACGCCTTTTAATTTCCATATATTATTATCCATAATTTCTATATCCTAATTTATTAAAAATACTGGTATAAGGAATGGAAGTTGTCATACTGGGGAGATGTCATTGAAATACTCTGGCTTCCCTTCCTGTCTGTAATTAATTCCATTTAAGGCTCAGTAGTAATTGCTCCATGCAAATATTACCGAACACTACTATTCTACTGTTTAGTTTAATAATATGCAAAATATCAAATCAATCACTTTTTTTTGCTTTTTTCAATAAATACATATAATAGAAAAACGACAATAACATTTTTGAACAAGTAAGAAGATATTAAAGGGTGATTTATCCTTGAAATCCTTTACTTCTTTTTGCTTGTAATGGTGTTGTTGTCGTAACAAAATGGGATAGATCACCCTTTTTTGTTTGTTCGCCAAAGCACTCCAATTACAGATATAGGATTAAAAATAATATGAATACTTTTTCTAAACTAATTTTAAGTGTTTTTCTTTTAGCTATGCCATTATTTGTATTTTCAGATAACACAGTAGAAAGTCTTTCACATAGAGTAGAAAATTTAGAAAAAGAATTAGAGCAATTAAAACAGAGTAATATCGTTAATATCAGAACTTCACCAATGCTACCCACACCTAAAGCTCAAGCGAGTAATACAATTAATAAAATTACATTTAATTTGCTTTCATGTAAAAAAGACAGTGAATCAATTGTTTGTAACATATTAATAGTAAACAAAAGTGATGATGTGCAAGTGATTTTACAGACAGCTATAGCGTATGATGAATTAGGAAATCAGTACACAACCAATTTTTATTTTAATAAAGAACCAAAGAGAAAGCGAGTCATAATATCAGGTGTTCCTTATGAAGCTTTAATAACGTTTCCAAATGTTAGAGATAAGCCAACCCAGCTGGCTAAAATAATACTTAAATCTTCAGATTCACGTAAAATGCAAGAATATGTTTATAGAAGTATCGCTGTACAATAAACTGCTTATGGAAGCAGGGGAAAGAATGCATTAAAAGCAATATAACTCTTATTATTTTAAATTTCTCGAATTCGAAAATGGAACTTTAAAGGAAAAATAACTCAAATTTACACTTAATCAGATAAAAAATTTGATTTACGGATAAATTCGGATAGAATTGGATAAAATATTATCTAATTATTTATCCATTATGAATTTAACAACACTAATAATAACCCAAGAACTTCTAAAGATAATAGCTGAACTTGATAAGTTTAATGCTACCTGGGAAGTAAAAAGCAACCATAACCCTGAGTATTTAACTCATCTACGCCATGTTGCAACTATTGAAAGCATTGGTTCTAGTACCCGTATTGAAGGAGTCAAACTTACTGATAGTGAGATTGAATCTTTACTTGGTAAAGTAGGAAAACAATCTTTTTCCAGTAGAGATGAACAAGAAGTGGTTGGCTATGCTGAAGTCATGGAAACTGTTTTTACAAATTTTCAAGATATTCAAATTTCTGAAAATTATATTAAACAGTTGCATCGTGATTTATTAAGATTATCAGAAAAAGATCAGCGGCATATGGGGGAGTATAAAAAGCATTCTAATAGTGTTGAGGCTTTTGATAATGCAGGAAAGAGTTTAGGTGTTGTATTTGAAACAGCATCGGCTTTTGATACTCCTGAACAAATGCGAGAGCTGGTGTACTGGACAAAAGAGGCTTTAGAAGATAACAGTTATCACCCTTTAATTGTAACTGCTGTATTTAATGTGGTTTTTTTGGCTATTCATCCCTTCCAGGATGGAAATGGTAGGCTTTCAAGAATATTGGTTACTTTATTAATGCTCAAAGCAGGATATAGCTATATTCCCTATAGCTCATTTGAAAGCATTATTGAAAAAAATAAAGATTCGTATTACCTAGCCTTACAAAGAACACAGAAAACGCTTAAAGATAAAACAGATTGGGAACCTTGGCTAAATTTCTTTTTCCGGTCACTCAAAAGACAAAAAGATCACTTAGAAGTAAAAGCGAATGCTATCGAAAAATATTCAAACCTTTCTGAGGAATGTGCTTTGATAATGCAATATATTGAAGACAACGGAAGGATAAATTTGTCTAAAGCCTGTGAATTACTATCTAATGTAAAAAAACCTACTATAAAGAACAGGATAAAAAAGTTAGTTGAAATGGGATTAATTGTTCGTCATGGCGTAGGTAAAGCTACATGGTATAGTAAAAAGCTGAATTGAAAAAAATAGAAAAAAGGTTTGCAATCAAATCAGAAACGGTGTTCTGCATCATTACACTGTACTAGCTCAGCTCAGGCTTATTTTACTTTAATATTCTTTTAAGTTTTACGGAAACATCCACAATATATATTCTCTTGCCAATTTCATCACTTACTTTGACATAACCATTATTTTCTAAAACTCTTATTATATGATTTGCGATCATCAAAGGAATGTCAAAAGTCTCATGAAGTTCAAAATTGGTGCGTGCTTTATTGTTTGCAATTAAAGCAGCACACTTGTCTACTGTTTTTCCGTAATCAACAACATATGCTTTACAATACTCTTCAAAGCCAAACAATGTAACCTGATAGTCACATCCCCAATCATCAGGGCCTCCTCCAACATAGTGTGACACACTAAAATACTTTTCATCACCTAGAACTTCAATTGAATCCATAACTTCTGATTTAGGTGGTGCATCTGGATTAGAGTCACCAAAAATAGTAAAAGGCTCTATTGGATAATCTGGTTTTTTAAGTAAAAATTCACATGATGTTTTCAGTACTATATTATCAATTACTTCAATACCATCAATATCCTGCAATATAGTAGAAGTATAAGGTGGAGCTTTACCCAATGTTGGTTTTAATGATTTTCCATAAATTGATGCTAAAATTCTATCAAAGTTTTCATTGTAATTTAAAATATCATTAATTGGTTCCCACAAAGTAGTTTTTAATGCTTCTGGTACTTCACATTTATCAAGAACGACGGGAATAATTCGAGTACCTTTTTGTAGTCGCATAACAATACTTGAATTAAGTTCTTCTCTAACCCAAGGCTTTGATATACTATTTTCTGATAAAACAATTATGATTGCATCGGCTTCTTTAAGTCCTTCTTCAAATATTTTATCAACAAGACTGTCACCCGGAAGTATTTCCCATTTGTCCAACCATGTATCTACACCATTATCAATTAGACGTAATGAAAATTCATTTACAAATCGATGTTTATCCTCAGAAGCATGACTTAAAAAAACTTTTGGTGCTTTCATTATTCTTTTTCTTGTATTGTTATCTATCACTATTTTCAAGCTCAGTCAAATCTTCCACACCTGCCATGTCAGCCAGCATTTTTGTATATATCCGAAGGATACGCTGCAAATCTTCAAGCTCGGCTCTAAACTCTAAACATTTATCAGGATTATCAAAACAACCTTTAGTGGCAAGCCTATGCCACTTTGCTGTAAAGGGTCTTACAACTTGATTCAAAACAACAACAGCTATCTTTGTAAACTCTATACAATGACGACCATTATTTTTCATTACATCTCGCGTAATGCCGAATATCGAGTAGATACTTGATAATGCAGTTTGTTCATCGCCATGAGCCTCATGAAGTTGCTGCGTAGTTATTCTTGTCAATAGTTCTATATAAAGTTCCCAAGCGGCAGATTTATCCTCATCCTGAGGCATCCACTCCATATCAAGAAAAGGCGTTTTAATTTTTAAGGATGTCATATCCCATTGTTCTAGCCACTTGCTCCACTTCATTAATACCACCTCTCTCCACTATGATTATTCACAAAATTCTCATATGAATTATCAGGGTTAATCTTATTTCTTTTTTCAAAAGCATCATGAATCCAGTCATGTACCATTTTGGGGTCATTACTCCAATTATATATACTTGCAAATCCACATTGAATGTTGTCATGAAGCCTGGGGGGAATAGTATGGTACAAGTAATCAATATTAGGCTCGTATGGTTTTGGATAGGTAGGTAATAAAATACCTATTAACCCTGAGCGAGGATTATATTGAGTCTTTCTAATGCTTGCACCAATCTCCCAATCAACATGCTTTCTTTTCCATGTTTCAGCTCCAACCAGCACAACTGTTACAGTTGAGTTTCGTAGATATTCATCTCTGATTTTTTGACGAATAGTGTCAGTTGATAAGTTGCTATTGATGTCTCCAATCTGAACTGATTCTGATACCATAATATCATATGTGTCTGAAAACATTCTTTCAAAATAATCTCTATAATTCTGGTCATTTGCATGATGATAACTAACAAAGACTTTGTGGCGATTGATTTGTTGGTTAAGCCCATATAATAGACTCATTGTCAGCCTACTCCTTAATAAAAATGGTGTTGGGGGTGTCACATATTATTTCTAATACTGGCGTGGTAGTAATATTGCCAATTCGGATATGTTTTTTATAACTTTATATCTTCAAGGATAGGAAGTCCACTTTCAATATATGGAATAAATAGATGATGTCCTAAATTATTGCTTTTACCCTCTGTTTATAATTTGAGTAGAAGTGTTCAATTAGTGCTAAGAGACGTTTTTAGATAAAGTGATATCAAGTTATACCATAACTAATACATATGAAGAGATACAATGAATTGTGTAATTGAGTGTCCTAAAAAGTGTTGACAGATCAATTACCAAATTGAGAGATTTCGTTGATGATTTATGTCGATTTCAAGGAATTACACTCATAATCCTTCCCACATAAAACATCTATCCCGTCTTTAGGAGAAATTTCAAGAGCTTCACAATATTGAACATACTCATACACGTCCAAGCGTCTCTCACCAGATTCTATTTTACCAACAACAGTATGTGGTTCATTAATAAGCACACCAAGATCACGCATACTCAGGTCACGTATATTCCTCTCGCTTTTAAGCCAGATTAGAAAGTCTTTATATTTTGTAGATGTAATAGATTTTAGCATTGTCCCCATTATCGGTACAAAATGGTCATGTACCGAAGTTCGGTACGTATAGGGATTTTTTTGTGTAAGAAATGGGGGAAGGGTAGGTATACTTCATCAGTAAAAAATATAATGAAAATTGTTAACAAATTTTATCTTTGGGATTAATTTAAAACCTTTTAGTTCTTCCAATCAATATTTCTTCTTACATAAAATATCAATTCCATTTTTCGGAGAGATTTCAAGAGCGTTGCAATACTGAACATACTCATATACATCTAGACGACGTTCACCTGATTCTATTTTTCCAACAACAGTATGTGGTTCATTAATAAGCACACCAAGATTACGCATACTCAGGTCACGTATATTCCTCTCGCTTTTAAGCCAGATTAAAAAATCCTGATATTTTGTTGAAGTAATAGATTTTAGCATTGTCCCTATTATCGGTACATGATAAGCTTGTACCGAAATTCGGTACTGATGAGTAGTTTGGTGCTGAGTTGAAAAAATCGTACTGAAAACTTAAAGCATTTAGGAGATGGAGCAATGAATAGGCTTTTGGTGATGTTATTCATTATGTTTATATCCATTACAACACGTGCCGAAAATACATCAATTCTTGGCATAGACTATTTCAAGGTAACTGAAAATAAAATCATTGCAGAAGTCATGCTCGAAATGGAGCCAGCACTTATTGAGTATTACAAAAAAGGGGAGTATGAAGGGACTACCAGAGTAGACCAAATTTATGCTTTAAGAGGAATATCTATAGTATTGAGCCAAGATCATGTGAGTGAAGATACCTATCAAGTAATTGGTGAAGTGGCTCCTGATGTACCGTTGAAGTTTTTGAAGTTAGACAAGGAAAAGTACCCAAATCTTTGGCACTTTGGAAATGTTATGCGATTAACAAAAGAAGAAGCTGATTCTCGCTGGTTATACCGAGCCTTGCATGGTAAAGATTATGTTGAAGGTAATAAAAAATAATTGCAATTTTCAGATTATGAATACAATGGAGACAAGATATATCATAATTTGCAATAAATGAACGCAGAACAACTCTCATCAGCAGAAATGAATTCTTTAAATGAGCAACAAGAAGCAAAGCAGAGTGCTATTAGTGAGCTTCGCTCTAATTCTGAACTAACCCAACTTCCTAAAAGTATTACATCCTTCTTCGATTCAAGAATAAATCAGTTTGAAGGACAAACATTTTCAGATTCAAATAATTTTGAAAAAGCTCTGAATGAAATGAAAAATTCAATAAATAAGTTGGCTGAATTAAAAAATAACTTATCTGAGAATGAATGATTTGAGCAATTTTGAGAATTGTTAGGTAATTTGCATGAATCATCAAAAAAAGCAGTAATATCAGTCTTATTAACTCAGGATACTGAAAAACTAAGTGAATATTTTAAATTAAATGGTATTCCGATAAATAAATTTTGATTAAAACTATTCTGAAAAAGATATTGAATTGAAACCAAATTTCATAGCATTGAAGAACAAAAGGAAAAAAATATCAATAACATTGATAAAGCCAACATCGAAACACTTACTGAAATCTATAACTCAATTTCAAGTAGTGCCGATTCCTCACCAGTGTTTGAATTGCTTAAGCAAGTGTCAGAATGAGATCAGAAAGCATACAAAGAATTAACAACATTTCTGAAAACTAATCCAGACCAATTAAAACATTTGGTCTCAACGGTTCAGGAATTTGATAAAGAGCATCAGACACATCATTTTGAAGCATTAAGGCATACCTTAATATCAGCCGATCCAGAATTCCAAGGAATTCTGGACAAGTTTTCAAATGTGAGCTCTACAAAAGAAAAAGAACTAACATTCTCACAAGCTTATATAACTGCTATATCTGGGACAAATGCTAAATTAAAAGGAAGTATCCTGGAATCCAACAATGAGCACGGCGACAAAATATCCGTTGACGTTTCCAAAGAACCACCAATACGTACTCTGGCATTAAATGGCTCTGAATATTCCATGGAAACAGAGGCATGAATTGGCATGTTGCATAAACCAGAAATAGACTACTCTAAGAAAATAAATAAGCTGAATTCACAGCTAAGAATCATCAATGCCCTGCAAACCAGCTTTGTCCAAGAACATATTGATGACCTAAGTGAGCACTGATTCCAGTTTCATGAAATTAAAAATCAGTTAAAGATGGTGTATAAAATTGATATCAGTTTCATTGATTCATTGGATGAACTCAAGAATCCATCCAACCTTGAAGACAAACAGAATAAAATAGAAGCTGAGAGAAAAATGCTGGAAGATAAATATTTTAATGAAATGGCTGAAGCCATTAAACTTCATAGAGAAAAAATGTCTGAGCAAGATGAAAAAACAAGAGGTGTATTAAAAGTCATTGATAAAATTGGATTTGACTTGATACCACAAGAACAAACAGATCAACTAATATCAGAAGTAAAGTCTGGAATGATTATGGTGCAGGGATTGGAATTAAACCCTGCAAGACTAGATTTGAAAAATGGGAATTTCTGAGAAACAGAATCTGAACAGTGAACATCAAAATGGATAGAAAACATGATTCAGTTTTATAATAAAATGATTAGTGGAAATTCTGAAGAACCAATAAATATGGAAAGCCATCTTTGATTGTGATGAAAAGTTGAAGATAAAACAAAATTAAAATATATGCTAGTTTCTCATGGTATTCTCAATGAATTATGAGGATTCAATATTGAAAAAGCTAGAGAAAACCTTGGGAAAGAGAAGGAAATTAATTCTTAATAATAAAGTTATGAATAAAATAAGCACAACTACACCTATAAAAGAAGGTTGAAAAATATTAGCCTATTTAGTCCCAGCAGAAGAGTATGAAGAACTGAAAGTTTTGGGTGATGAAGAGGATGAAAAATTGATTCAACTTGCAAATGAGGCAAGGAAAGAATGATTAGTAACTCCTAAAAAAGCACTGAAAATTAACAATAAAGCTAAAAAACTATGGAACTTACATATACAAAGCTAGCCGATAGACAATTACAGCAATTAGTGTTAACACCAAGCGATTTTGTCGTACTTTAATTACCAAGCGATTCTGTCGTAGTCGCTAATTACCAAGGGAAATTGACGGATCTATTTAATCCGTGA
>JAPHSW010000236.1 GCA_026196615.1 Gammaproteobacteria bacterium
GAAGATTCAGCAGCAACAGCAGCTGCGACTTCTTCACGAGGAACACCGTCCTGTGGAGTGATTTTGAAACATGCCAAAATATCAGTATCTTTTGGAGTGTACTCAGGCATCCAATATGTTTCGCGGTATTCTTTTACACCCGCATTGTAAGTCTTTGCCATTGCTAGCTATCCTCATTGTTACTTTTAATTTGATTAGAAGTTATAATACTTCTAATCCCAAAACTAATTTATTCCCTGACTTCTTAGAGCAGGAAGAAAAGTCCTTATTCATAAGGTGAAAGTAATATAACCTTAAAAAACCATTTATAAAAATTAATAATTGTTATACTATTGATATACATTTGTTTATGGTATAAAAAAATGCACTTAACTTTACAACAACTAAAATTGTTTGAATCTGTCTTTAGAAATGGTAGTTACACTAGGGCTGCAGAAGAGCTTCACCTCACTCAACCAGCAATTTCCATTCAAATTAAACGTCTAGAAAGTCAGGCAGGAATGCCTTTATTTGAATTAGTTGGAAAGAAAATTTTTCCTACCATAGCTGGAAAAGCGATGTATGAAGCCAGTCAGGACATACTAAACAGAGTTTCTGATCTCAGTAATTCTATTGAAGAAATAAAAGGTAAGGTTAAAGGTCCATTAGGAATGTCAGTCGTAACTACGGCCAAATACTTCATGCCTCACCTTTTAGGTAGTTTTTTAAAAGACTATCCCGAAGTGATACCCAAATTAAAGTTTACAAATAGGGCTACCGTAGTTGACCGCTTAGTAGACAATATTGATGATTTTGTTGTCATGGGACAAATTCCTGATGATCAACGCCTTGAAACTTATCCTTTTCTTGAAAATATACTTGTTCCTGTCGCTCCACCGGATCATCCATTGGTCGGAAAACAAAAAATAAGTATTAAAACTCTTATTAAGCATCGTTTTTTACAACGAGAGCCTGGTTCAGGAACTCGTTTAGTCTTTGAACGATTACTAAAGCAAAATGAACTAACTATTGAGCCTTATATGGAGCTAGGAAGCAGTGAAGCAATCAAACAAGGGGTTATGGCTGGTTTAGGAATAGCCGTCCTTTCTCTACACAGTCTACGTCTGGAAAGTGAAACAGGAAAACTGGTAGTATTAGATGTAGAAGGCTTTCCATTAAAACGTCGTTGGTTTGCAGTCCATTTGAAAGGCAAACAATTATCACTCGCTGCAAAAACATTTCTTGAATATATTCTTGAAAATAGCCATCGGGTGTTAAACAATGATTTTCAATAAAAGCTTAAGTATTTACGAATTAATTAATCATTCGGATCACTCGAAATCCTGTTGCAATATCCCCCGACCCGATATTAGTTTGCTTACTGTCAACAGTACAATTATTAATTGAATCATTATATGCCCCACCCCTTGCTATTGTTTTGGACTGATCAATAACAAACTCACGGGCATTACCCACAATATTCATAATTCCCCAGGGATTCGATTGTCCCGTATTAGCAGACAGTAAGTTTTGACCTTTTAGAAGTTTAGTACCAAACTTTATACGGCAATTAACATCATTATATGATGTTGCTTTATTTGTTTTAGCAGCATGCAACCATTGCTCTGAAGTTGGAATAGAATAGTTTTTAGACGTTGTTTTACTGAGCCAGTCAACATATTTTTTTGCCATTGAAACTGAAATATCAGTCACTGGTAGTGAGCTATTTCCTGCTTTCTTTTTACAATCTCCTGTGAGCTGACAATACTGATTATAATCATTTATAGTAATTTCATATTTTGAAACAGCAAATGCTTTTTCATTCTTGTTCATTGCAGGAACAACAACTAAGACTGGTGCGTTTATTTGTTGATTGATACTATCATAACAATTGGCTCTTTTTTTTCTTCCATATCCTGCAAATTTTATTTTGCAACGATCATTAATTATTTTTTTCGGTTCACTTTCAGGCTTATTTGACTGGTGTTCAATATCAGATGTTATTTTTTCTGGCTCATGAGTTGTGTTAGCGACTTTTGCAAGGAGCAAACTATCTTCTAAAAGTTTTTTTTGTTTTATTGCATTTTTACGTAACAGTCTCAATCCACTATGCTGAGGTGCAAACTTTAAACCATTATCAACATTTTCTATTGTTTGTTCATATTTTTTTAATTTAAAAAGTGAACGTCCTTTTTTATAGTAAGTTTGAGCTATTTTTAAACTTGCATCTCTAGAAACAAAGGGATCATTTCGACCCAGAATTCGTTTAATATCATTATAAGTTCTTATTGCAGCTTCCATTTCTTCTGCTTTAAGCTGTATATTTAATGATGTTTTAAGTCCTTCTATATTAGCCAACTGTTGCTTTGCTCTATGTTTGACGCGTACAATATTTTCTAATGCCTGTAAAATAGCCTCTTCGTCCTGTAAACCAAATATTGCATTATTATAGTGTTTTGCTTTATCAAGAAAACGTCTGGATTCAACATATCGTTTATCATCACGCATGGATACAGATTTTTTTAAATACAATGATGCTAGAGTTTGTTTTTTTTCATTTAACCATATTGAATGACGTCCTAATTTTTTTGAGAGTTCAACATAGAGACTTGTTACTTCTTTATCCCAATCATCAAATTCATTTGATCTTAATAATAACGTAGTTAGTTTTTCTTTCAATTTCGAAATATTTAATGATGACAATACACTTTCTTGTTCATTATTTATCTCAGAATTATCTAAATCAATTAATTCTGTAGATTTTAATTTATCCATAAGATTTTGTAATGTAATATCATCATGAAAAATTATTTTTGCTTTTACCAACAATTTTTTTGCTTCTTCTGTTTTAAAATCATTTATTAATCTTTCTATATTATTCTGATAAATTAGTAATAAACGTTGGTCAACAAGCAAGGGATGAGTTGCCTCAATTTGTTTAATACGAGAAATAATTATCAATAATTGTTCTTGTTCTATACTATTACTTGATAATTCTGAATATTGAAGTATTTCTAACAATTCATTAAATTGACTATTTAATGTATTTATTTCATTAAACTTTTGTTTCTCATAAGATTCAAACAAGTGAGCAACATTAGCTGAATCAGGATAAAATAATTGTGAAAGCTCTAGAAGCTCATTAACTTCATTATATGAGGCTTGTTTTTGTGACTCATGATTAGACAAGTGGTTAATTTTTGATTCTACAAAAATTAACCACTTGTTTTTTATATTTTCTAATACATAGTTTTTTGTCTTTACATCAAGAGAATTGATATGGTCTCTAATTGATTTTAAATACTCTTTGTTATGTTCAAAATCTAGATTATTAACAAATATAATAAATTCACTCTGCTGACTAAAATTAATTTGTTCTTCAATTTCTTGATAAAAGACTATAAGTAATATAAATATTAATACCACTATAGAGAGATAAACCGTTTTTCTACTTTTCTTTTTATAATTATAGTCTTGTAAAAATTGCTCTATACTTTTATATCGATCCCTTCCATTTAATTCTAATGCCTTAAATAGAGCATTTGATTTTCTTGTATGATATGAACGAGAAAAAGAACGAATCTTATCTAATTTGACTTTTTTTGCTTTTACATTATTTGCAGGTAATCTTTTATAGGGATGTTTTCCCGTGAGCATTTCATAAAAGACACAAGCAATAGAATATATATCATCATTGGGTTCTGGTGCTTTTCCTTCTAACATTTCAAGGCTTGCATAAGTTGGAGTCAGTGCACCAAGCTCTGTAGGATCAAACATTGTTTTATTGGATATTTCATCATTTAATTGACTTTGCGATAATTGACAAGCACGTGCAATTCCAAAATCAAAAATTTTGGCTTTATTATTTTCGGTAATAAAAATATTACTTGGTTTTATATCTGAATGAACGATACCATGTTCATGAGCATGAAGTAGAGCATTTGAAAGAGAATTGATGATTGGAGTAGCTTCTTCTTCAGACATACCATGAGGAAAATCTTCTTTAATCACCAGATCAAGTGGTCTTCCTTGTAATAACTCCATCATCATATAGACCACATCACCATCTCGATCAAAATCGTGTACATTAACAATATTAGGGTGTGATAACTGTTGAGATTTACGAGCTTCACGTTGTAATGCAATGAGAGATTCCGGATGGTTTCTAAACTCATCATTTAAGACTTTTATTGCAACAAAAGGATTTTTATCATGTGCTTCAAGTTTTCTAAGGTCGATAGCTTTATAAACCTTACCCATGCCTCCAACACCTAATATTTCTTTGAGTACAAAACGCTTATTAATAATGCTTTCTATACCCAGTGAGGGAATTTGTGAATGATTATTGTCAAGCTTATTAAATCTATCTTGTGATGAATTAGGATTAATTAATTTAGTTTTATCTTGATATTCCTTAGATTTAATATGAATTTTAGTCTTGTCTAATTCATCATCAGTAACACTGTCTATTACTGATGAATCATTTTTTTCTGATATTGGTTTAACGATGATAGTTTTATCATTTTCAGTAACAGATTTAGATGATTTAAGTTGAATTATTGTAAGGTTTTTTGAGCCCTCAGCATGATTAGAGTCCTCAGCCTGATTATAGCCTTCAGTAGAATTAGAGCCTTCAATTAAAGTAGAGTCTTTAGTTAAATCTGAGTTCTCAGTAAGATGGGTATCATCAGAAACTGAGATGTTTTTTATATTAAGGCGTATTTTTTCCTCACTCATCTTAAAATTTACTGTTTTTCAATAACTATAATAGAAATATTATCAGAAGCTTCACGAACAAGCACTTCTCCTAATAATTTATTGGCAACCTTATCAATCTTTTTTTCTTTTAGACTGGCAATGATAATATCACTGGAAATTTCATTATATAAACCATCACTACAGAGTAATAGCTTATCACCATTTTGAATTTCAAATTGATTGATATCAATATTAACATCTTGAGCTACACCTATTGCCCGTGTGATTACATTTGTTTGAGGATGAGATTTAGCCTGTTCGAGTGTCAGTTGCCCACGATCAATCATCTCTTGTACCAATGAATGATCTTTGGTAATTTGATATAATTTATTTTCTCTAAAAATATAGAGTCGACTGTCCCCTACCCATAAACAACTGCAAATATTATCAACAATATAAGCAATAACAACTGTGCTCCCTGCAACAACACTCTTGTCATTTCCATCTGTTTCAACTTTTTTATCAAAAAAAATTCCAGAGTGAATTTTATCATTCACATCCAGCAGAGTATCTTCAATTTGTTCTAAAGATAACTTGATATCATCTTCAGGCAAATCCAACTTTAATATTTCATTTACAATAGATTGACTGGCTAAATCTCCTGCAGAATGGCCTCCCATACCATCTGCAACAACAAATAAGCTGTAATTTGGATGAGTTAAAATGGAATCTTCATTATGCTTACGTACATAACCTGTATGAGTTCTTTGAGCACTATTTATCATAATTAAACTCCAATAAGAGCTGGAGTATCACCAACAACAAATAATGACTTAATACTATGCCAGGCAGATCTATCCCAATCACCATCAAGAAATGATGCAAATCCATCACATTCAGGTAATCCTTCACAAACAAGAAAAGAAGGTTTTATTTCTTCTGCTCCTGAAGTCCACCAAAAACTATATGAAGAAAATGCCTGTTCTATGAAAAAATGACTAATGGCAGGAAATGAACTTAAAGGATTTGAATTAACAGGGTCCATAGCAAAATGTCCCTGAAATCTCTTTTCTTTATGAATTTCATTTAATACATCATTGCTATTAATGCGACTAATGATCGGATCACCTAATTCAATTAAACTCTCTTCAAGTTCTTCAAGTTGAAAATCATCTTCAAGAGTCGATAATGCAATTTCTTCTGCCTGTTGAAGCCAATGATGGCATTCATCCACTAAGGCAACGGGCTTAACAGATTCAGTAATATGGGATGCAATAGTTAAAGGAAAATAACGACCTACACGATCAACACTTGGTATAATCACTCCAACCCATGCACTTTCACCACAATTGCCATCAGATAGTATAAACTTCCACACTGGTGAAACTAGAAAATAATCAAGCCAATCTTCACCGAGTTGTTCTTGACTAGCAGCCATAGCAGTCTGTAACCAATTATCCCATGGGTCGATAAATGTTCTTGGGAGGTTTCTTGAAAGAAAGTCACCATGCGAGGGTAATTTCCCATAAAATCCATTAAGTTTAGTCATTCCATTTAAACCTTTTTATAGCTATTAATTTAATGATTCAGGTGCTCTATATCGTTTTAATAAATTATGACTAAATGGATTTTTTACACTATTAGCAATCAATTCAAATTTTGCTTTTTTTCCTTCCAGGACATAATCAACAATAAAATGATCATTCAATTTTGTGGATTTAAGCTCATAATTATCCATAATTCTAAAAAAGGCCCATGGTCCACTTTCTTTATAGGCAACACGATCACCATGAAGGTCTTCGAAAATAATTTTAGCTTCATTATAATCCGTATTTCCAGGCCAACTCATTTTACTGGGAATTAAGGGACCATGACGATAAGTTACTTTTTGATCACCCTGCCTCAATTCAAAACGTGCAACATTTGAGTCTAAATACATTGGACGTAAAGAATAATTAATCTTTGGAAATTCGCTTTCATCCTTAAAGAAGACTTGACGAATACTTTCTGCACGTTCAAATTGTCTTAAAGCGATACTGCTAACAGAAAGGCTAACACCTTCAACTTGTTTTAACGTCCAGGGCTTTCTTCTCGTATTAACAAAATCCTTTAAATAATTATTAAAAAAAGTTGATTCAATACCTTCTGGTTTAAAATATTCGGTAAAATCAGCTAGTGATGCTTCATTATTTGCTTTTGAATGCAACGGATAACGATTCTTCATGCTACGTTTGTAAAAAGGAATTACACTGGTTTGATAAACCGTATTTAAATAAGAATTCGATTGTGTTAATACCAAATTCCATGAATCTTTTGAAATATCTTTCAACCAACTTCTTAGCGGTTCAGGAGAACGTGAAGCTAATAGTTTTAATTTACCAACAGGATCCTGAGCACCACCATTCAATCGTTTTTTTGCTAAACGATAAGCTGTCTCTCCATCATCCATGGTACTTGCAAGATTATTTAAATAACCCTGAAGTTCAGCCAAAGCCATCATAACGTCATTCATATGAGATGGCCTGTTATTCTGTTGTTCAATGGTTTTATTAAGATCAAAAAATTGCTTTTCGACAATATCCGTAGGTTTATCAGGTAAATTAATAAGTTTACGATCAGAGACACGTCTTACCATTCGGATCATTGAACCTGTTCTTCCAGTAATTTTTCGAGTCACTTCATTAGTAATTGCCTTATTATCTTCAAGTACTTTTCCATTTATTGGCATTTGACCTAATCGAGTATTTTCAGCAACATTTTCAATAACTCCTCTAAAGGGCGAATAAGGTCCTGTAATTTGTGTTAAAGAGTTAATCGCCTGATTGACATTTCTAAATCTATTAATAGTCAGTTCGTTCAGTGCTTTATTCCAATAACGAGCATAATCTTCCAAATATAAAGATTTCACTTTATCTTTAAACAAAGAAATATCAGAAGCAGTAAAATCACCATTTTTGGTTCCTAAAACCCAATTTTCTTCTGCTATTTCTTTAACATATAAAAGACTATCTTTTAGAAAAATATTTTTATAGCCATCATATGTATATAAATAAGGAATTGAAATGGTCGTACCGGAAAAAACCATATTCATTTCAGGTCCAACCTGTGCAGAAAAAGTAAAAGCCTCATCATTTGCATTCTTGGCTTCTAATTTAATGCGATTATAGATTTGTTGATGTAATGGAACTTTTCTTAATATCTGACGTGCTTTCTCGACCAAAGCCTGATTGATCCTTATTTTACCAAACTCCGAATTTAATAATTTGTCCAAATGTTTTTTTAACTGGGTTTGATATTCTGCTTGTCCTGTCATATGCGTGCTCCAGTCAAGTTCCATCCATTTTTCAACAAAATCTTTATCAAATCGTGAAGGTAGCCCCATCATTAAATAAGCTTTCAATGCTTCAAACAAGTAATCAGGTTGATTAATACTAAGACGTATCTGTTCTTCAAGGCGATGTTTTAAAGCAGGTATAAATAACTGTTTAAGCTGCTCAGCATAAGCAATATTCATAGATTCATGAAAATTATTCCCCTGATACAATCCTAATTTCATCATCATGGGTATAGCATTATCTGGCGGAAAAATATTATCAGCAATCATTAATCGTTGTAGTTGTTCATTTACTTCTTCAAAACTATTCCGTTTTAATGTCAATAAATTATCATTATATTGAGTTAGTTGCTCATCTACTTTTTTAATATTACGCTCATTGAGAGTAAAGCTGGTTGACCATGCAAGAGCACTTGCTGTTGCAACAATAATTGCCGATGCATAGGATATACGTTGTAGCCATAGAATTTTATTTTCAAACCTTCGATTGACACCAACTAAATCGGCTTCTTTAAAAATGACTTGTTTTAATAGACTTTTGATAAAATAACTTTTACCACGTGATTGAATCGCAGGTAATACCTGGCGATCAATATCAAATGATTCAATTAATCCTGACATAATACGATCAATAGGCGTACCTTCCTGGGTACCACTTGTTAAATATACACCACGAAGATTTGGACGCTCATGAAATCGTGAGACAGAAAATGTTTGTTCAATAAAACTATTAAGAGCAGATTTTATCTTTTCTAATTGAACTGGAAATTCGACTATTTTACCTCGTCGTTGTGGATCACGCTCATAATTTAAACGCCATAAAAGACGATCATTCACATTTTTTAATAACAAATCAAACTGATCATTAAATAAATATCCAGGAGACAATTCAAGGTTTGATTCATTCATTGCACTATCTGGAAATGTCATCCCCCATACTTGTTCTCTTTCATCACGTCCCATATCATCAAAAAATTCAGAAAAACCTGCAACCATATCCCCTTTTGTGATGAGAAGATAAACAGGAAATTGAATATTTAAGTGTTTTTGAAGCTCTAATAAACGACTTCGAATTGCATTAATATGAGCTGTTTTTTCTTGTTCTGTTTGAGTCAAAATATCCTGAATACTAATGGCAACCATCACACCATTAATTGGACGTCTCTTACGATGTTTTTTTAATAAATTTAAAAAACCACTCCATGCAGCAGAATCATTAACTGCATGACTATCTTGTGTTGTATAACGGCCAGCCGTATCTATTAGTACAGCTTCATCGGTAAACCACCAGTCACAATTTCTTGTCCCACCAACACCTTTAACCGCTTCATGACCATATTTCTCTGCAAGTGGAAACTTCAAACCAGAATTAACAAGTGCCGTTGTTTTGCCTGATCCTGGTGGACCTATAATGACATACCAGGGTAAATCATAAATGTATTGTTTACCTCGATTATTTTTACTTGAGTGTTTTAATATATGCATAGCATCATCAAAACGCTCACCAAGAATTTTAATCTCCTCATCAGAAGTTTCATCATCAATATTCTGATGATCATCCTTAAGCCCTTCAATTAACTGTTCATTATTTTTCTTTGCCTGAGCCTGAATTCTCAGATTATTGAGCCCCCAGAGAAGAATTAGAATAATGATAAAAACCAAACGAGCTGTCTCGGTTTCTAGTGGGATTTTTCCCGCAATTGCAATCAGAGGACCAACAAACCAGATAAGAATTGATAAAGAAATGACTCCAAGCAGAGTAATAAACCATTTTTTTAAAAAAACTGATTTTAATGATTTCATACTGTTCTCCCTAAAATCTGAGACAGATGCCTGTTTGATGTTGTATCCATTGATTTTTTTAATAATTTTGGTGGCTTAACAAGGCGCTCCGTTCCCGAACTATTATTGTTATTCTTAATGACTTTATCATTTGATTGTATCTGCTCATCTGTTGTGACAATCTGCTCTTCAGAACCAAGCTGAATGATGTCACTAATAACCGGAGACGATGATTGATCCAGCATATAAGTAAAACTTGAAAACATAGAAAGAAGTATCACACCTGATAAAGCACCTACAACCCACAAAGGAACATAGCGAATCAAAACACCACGCTTATCAGTAATTCCTTTCCAATTACAGGATAGTTCTTTATTAAAATCATTTTTAAAGCTCCGCAATTGTCTATACAAATCTTCTCTTAAGTGTTCTACCTCAGCATGACCATTGTCAATTACACGATACTTTCCTTGAAAACCTAAACTTATACAGATATACATTAATTCAAGAATATCAAGATTTTTTACTGGTTCTTTTAAAAAACGTTCCAGTAATAAATAAAATTTTTCCCCACCCCAGGTTTCACCATGAAAAAGGCTCAAAAGACTCTGCTGGCTCCAGTCACTTTCTTGTCCCCAGGGTGTACTGGCAACTATTTCATCTAGAGTCGTACATATTACATAACGTGCCTGAAGAATTTTTTCATTTTCAATACCTGCTCTACCGGCATTTATTTCAAAATGTTTAATTTCATCCTGAAGTTTATATTTAAGTGCAGAGACATCATTATGCATGACTGAATTTGATAATTTTATTATTAGCGATAATAAAGTAGACGCACAATGTACTAATTCATTTAAACCATTTGTCAAAAAAGCTTCATCATTATTTTTAAAAGTGCTTTCAAAAGAGTTTTCAGAATCATTATCTTTTGATACTAAAGGTCTATAATCAGAAAGAATATCTCTTGATGACTGAGAATAAACTCTTTTTGAAACTGGATGGTTGTTCAAATGAGAAGAATTCTGTTTGTTCTTATAATTGATCTGAGTTTTATCATTAGAATTTTGGCTATTTTGTCTCTTGCCACCAGGTCTTGGTTTAATCACTGTATTATCGTTTGGAAAACGAATAACGGTTTTATCATCCATAATATTTACCATCCATCTCTTTTCTTTAGTGCTTAATTTTGTTTAATAGCCCAAAATTCCATTTCAAGGTCTGGGAAATTACCGCTGACATGAATTGCAAATCCACCAGATTTAGCCAGCTGAGTCCATGTCTCTGACTGACTATCCAATTGGAAATAAGTATATCCCGAATGATAAGGAATTTGTCTCGGTGCAATGGGTAAAACTTGTAATTTTACACCTGGCAATTGTAAATTAACTAAGTCACGAATATGTTCTACAGGTCCAATTTTTACTTGAGTAGGAAAGCTACTTCTGACAACTTCATTAGACACGCTGGCTTTGACAGCAATTATAAAATAAGCTGTTTTAAGTAGATTTTTGTCATTAATTGCTGCAACACTAATCCCATAATTTCTATCTTGTAATGGAATTTGAATTGCATTTTGTTCTAAAACCATACTCAATGATTGACGAATACCAGACATAATTTTTGAAAAACAAAATGTCTGGTTTTCATGTTCATAAAGGACAGTAAATTCAGGTCTACGAGTTGCAACAGTAAACGTTGAAAGCTCACCATATAATGTCATAAGATGTTGAAATAATAATTCAGGGTGTAATATGTCATTATTTAATAGATGCTTAAAAAGTGCTTCATTTTTATTAACTAATTGTAGTAATAAAAAATCAGTAATATCTGAAGTCCCACCTTTTCCTGATGCAGTAATACGCCCAGAAACAGATTCTGAACGATGAGAAAGCAAGCTAATCACTTCCTTATGATAATTTGTTATATTAACAGATGAAGAACAGTTCAAGGTTGTTGGAATATAGTCATCATCAAGAATAAGACTCTTGTCTGAACGCGACTCAATAATCTTACACAAACTTAAAGCAATTAATTCGCCCTTAAGTTCAGATGCAGTTTGTACATTAAATTTAAGACGTCCAATATCAACACGTGCTACAGAATCAATTCCTGCATTGTTATCACGAACATCCTGTTCTTCAACTACAAACCGACTATTATCTGAACCTGAAGATGATTTCTTTTTTGCTTCAGGTGTCCCTTCTGAAACAATAGGCAAAACAAGATAAATAACTTCATCTTTAATATCATCTGACACTTCTAAAACAAGTGGAAGTTCATCAGTGTTTTTTACTGAAAAAACAGTACCATCTGGCATCACCCCTTCACAGTGATTGATAACAATTTTACCAAGACCAAGATGTTGCTCATCAATTGAAAGTTTTTTTATTCCCCATGAAAAACTATTATGATAACGAATAGATTTCTTACTTTGATCAGTCAGATATCGATCGTGTTGCTGAAAATGTTGAGGTCTTAAAAACATTCCTTCAGACCAGACGACTTTACTATTAAACATAACTTTATGTCTTCCTAATTCTTTGTGTTTAGCAAAATATTATTTGATGTAAGTGATAAAGAAAGATAATTATGTTCACCTTTTTCTAAAGGCAATACCAAACGCCATTTTGCTTGCTCAATATCTTGAAAAGCAACCATTACACCAATAAAATTTGCTCTTTCATTAAATTCTAGTTGTGCTTCAAATTTTTCATTAGGTTCAAAGTTTTTTTCCTCTCTTCTTAAAAAATCAGAACCCAAAATCTCCTGTTCATTCTGATAGAGAGAGACAAAGTCAGCATTTTCAAAATTTGAAGGTGAAACCAACGAATATAATCTAACAACAACGGGGGATGGACGACCACTTTGGTCAGGATTTAAATCATGAGTCGATTCAACTTTCAAATCTAATTTAGTTTTTGATGATAAGATATTTTTTGGATCAAAAACTTCTCTAAGCACTTCAGATGATGTACATGCAGTCATTACTTGGCAGCTTAGAAGTAGAATACCTAATCCTATATATTTTTTTAATATAATCACAACACTTCCTTTTCTTGCTTATTATTAATTAAATTATTAACTTTTATTTTCTTGCTTGACGAATATTTTCTATCTGCTGTTCATATGCTTTACAAAATTCATTACCGAATAGAGTAGTGAAAACATCATCTTCTTCATTAATTGAATTGTATATCTCAGCATAGGCATCCCAATATCGAGATTTTTTACTACCCAGTCCAAGTGATTTATTTTTATTGGAATATTCAACAATTTTTTCAGGTGATAATTTATCAAGCATATATTTAAGAGAAGATTTCATTCCCGCCATAACACCAACTTGATGTTCCTGTAGTTCATCAAATGACTCCTTCACAGCTCTTTCTGAATCAAGATATCCTTTCATAGGTTTAACTAACATATAATGAACTAATTGTTCATAATTTATACAAAACTTAAGAGGATTATTTTCTTGTGTTTGTATGGTTGTCATTGACATACGAAATTCATTCTTCAGATGTGCACGTGAAACCATTGTTTTCATCATTCCAGTCATAGAATTTTTTGTAATTAATGCAATATTTTTTGATAACTCAGGTAATTCCTCATCATTAATTTGACCTGGATCAATTCCAAGATGTAATAGTAAATTATTCATCGCATCTTTATGAACATTACCGTTCCTATTATCACAATTTGACATAGAAGATAATTCATCTTTATGTAAGTTTTCTATTCTGCTCTCAGCAGTATCTGAACTTTTATTTTGAATTAATTTACTTTCTATTGATTCGTTGACAGCTAATTTATTGGCATTGAGTTCTGCATCAGGGGATAAAATACTAAAGTCTTTTTTAAAATCTTCAAAATCACCTACATTATTAGTTACCAAATCATTACTTTTAGATGCTTTCATATCATCATGGGTTTTGTTAGGTATATGGAATTCTTTATCGTTACTCTTTATCCCTTGAGCTTGGTCGACAGTACTTGTTTTTTGTATTGTTTCTATATGAGATGGTTCTTTTTTTAACCAATTTTCAGGTATTGCATTAGGTAAATCAAAATAAGATTGAGTTGAAGGTATTGGGTCCAGAATAGAATTAATTGGGTCATTTTCAGCAAGAATGTCTTGTTCCTGTAAACGACCAGGGATAAGCCCATCATTAAATTGACTTAATGGATCAACTAATTGACTGGAATTTATAGGTAATTCATGAGGAAAAAGAGGAACAGAAGCATCATTAGCAGAATTATGATTGATTAAAGAAGAATTTGAAATCTCATGTGTATTTACAGAAGGCTGTGAGTTGTGAATATTTGTATTACAAATACTACTAGAAAAGACCGCTTTAGATTGAGTAGAAATTAGTGTTGCTTGTAAGGAGAATTGTCCAAGTAGAAAAATATCACCGTTTGAAACTATGTGATGACGCTCACCTAAAGCCTGTTGATCATTATTAACAAAAAGACCATTAGTACTACTATCCGAAATGATAAATTGATTATGTTCAAACTGAATTAAAGCATGACGGCCAGAAATCAGACGTTCGGGATCATCAATTAACCAATCATTATCTTGATTTCGGCCAATGGTTCCACCTGCAGTACTGAAAACAAATTGTGATTGTTCTTCAGTCATTGAGTGTCTCTGATGACTGATTATCTCAAGTAATAAATTCATAAAAAACTTCCGTGTTTTTATCGATTTAAATGCAATCGACATCATTCAAAAAAATCACATCCCTATGTAAAATTTTGAAAGAATTATAACATTAATTATCTAATATTTATAGTTATTTGGGAGTTACTATATTCAATCTGGAAATCTTTTCAACTAATGTCCTTCGAGGTAACCTTAAGACTTGAGCAGTTAATGTCTGATTCCAGTCATTTGCTCTTAAATTGTTTTTAATTAAATTTGCTTCATATTCCTGAACAGCACTTTTCAATGAATTTAATGGAAATAAACAATCATTTTTATTAACAACATTTGAAAAAGACTTATTTTTTTGAAAAATTTGATTACTGACTTTATCCACAACATCAATAGGTAAGTGTTCTTCAAGTAAAATGCCATTTTCATCACAAAGCAAAATTGATCTTTCTATAATATTTTGTAACTCCCTCACATTTCCAGGGAAATCATATCGTGTTAAAAGTTCAATAACATTAGGAGAGATTTTTTTTATGTTCCGACCATAATGTTTACAATAATAATCAACAAAATATTTTATAAGCAAAAGAATATCATTATCACGTTCACACAACTTAGGAAGATGAATTGGAAAAATATTTAATCGATAAAATAAATCTTGACGGAATTCTCCTCTTGATATTTTTTCTTCTAAATCACAATGTGTTGCGGCAATTAGACGGACATCAACTTTATGGCTATGACTAGCACCCAAAGGTCTAATTTCTTGCTCTTGTATGACACGCAAAACTTTGGCCTGAAGATTAATAGGCATGTCTCCAATCTCATCTAGAAAAAGTGTACCTCCGTCTGCTTGATCAAACAAACCAGATTTATCCTGAATTGCACCTGTAAATGCTCCTTTTTTATAACCAAACAATTCACTTTCTAATAAATTTTCTGGTAAGGCTGCACAATTTTGGCTCACCATCAGTTGATTTTTTCTAGGACTGTTTTTATGAATAGCATTTGCAAAGACTTCTTTACCTGTACCAGTATCTCCACGTAAAAAAACCGTGACATTCGAATCCACTACTTTATCTAACAATAAAAAAATAGATTTCATAGCATCACTTTTGCCAATTATGGAATAGTCATATTTTTTTTCAATTGTCCGTTTCAGTTTCATATTTTCATTTTCTAAGGCTTGATTACTTTCATCCAAGATTTGAATTAATTGACTATTATGTGAAACTAAATTCGTATTATTAATTAACACAGCTGATAATGATGAAAAAGCATTGAGAAGATTATGATTAATTTTTGATGAATAATTATTTAACTCTAGTAATCCAATGGTCGTTCCATCATGATCACGAAGTGACATAACTAATACCTTATTGGTATGACAAGAAAAAACCTGATCAAACTCGTAGAGATGCTCCATTGTATAAGATGAAAAATGTTCATCTCTATTGAGCTCTAATACACTACCTGTTATTGCGGAATAAATCAGATAATTATTGCTATTTATTACTCCCTTTTCTTGAAGCGAAATCTTTGAAATTTTATATCGTTCAGATTGCACTGAGGAACTAAAATTTATTTCTTTGAGTGTTTGAAATTTATTATTATTTACATCAAATGATTTTTTATTGGTAGAAAGAATTGGCATAGTTAAAGATTCATCAACCATACACACATATTTCAAACTGAAATATTTTTTCGTGATATCAGGAAGATATATTTTTCCACCCTCAGCTTTTGTAATTTTAATACTTTCTTTTATTATTGCGCCTAATAATTTATTAATATCATTTTCACTAGCCAATTCACGAGTGAGATTTATAAAATCTTCCAATGATTGTTTATTTTTTTCTTTAATTTCCATATTTGTACTCATAATGAGTGGATTCCAATCCCCTCAATTAATTTTACTAATTTTCTAAGCTGCTTTAACTACTTTAAGCAAAATTATAATCAAAACTGCCCTGTTCGTTTACATTAATCATTAGACTTTCAAAATTACTTTCTTGAGTCAAATTTTTAAGTAAATACGTTGAAATTTGAGGAATAATATTATTATTAAGTATTAGATCAATATTTCTTGCACCAGTTTCAACATCCTGACAACGCTGAGAAATTTTAACTAGTACATCATCGCCATATTCCAATTTAATCTTGTGTTCATGATGTAATCGCTCAGCAACTCGCTCTAATTTAAGCTCTGTCAATTCGGTCATGATACGTCCAGTAACAGGGAAATAAGGTACAATTGTCATACGAGCTAATAATGCAGGCTTAAAATACTGACTCAATATAGGTCTTATTTTTTCAAGTAGCTCTTTATCATCAGGAAATTGATTCTCTTCATCAGAACTTTCAGTAAACTGTTTTTTAGAACATAGATTTGAAATAACATCTGATGCTAAATTACTGGTTAACAAGATAGTGGTATTTTTAAAATCAATTTCTCTACCTTCGCCATCATTTAATATCCCTTTATCAAATACCTGATAAAAAAGATTCAATACTTCAGGATCAGCCTTTTCAACTTCATCTAAAAGAATGACTGAATAAGGTCTTTGTCTCACTGCTTCTGTTAATAAGCCACCTTCACCATAACCAACATAACCGGGAGGTGATCCAATTAAGCGTGAAACAGTATGCTTTTCCTGAAATTCAGACATATTAATTGTGGTCATAAAGCGTTCGCCACCATAGAGAATGTCTGCCAAAGCAATACCTGTCTCAGTTTTACCAACGCCACTTGGTCCAACAAAAAGGAAAACTCCATTCGGTGCATCTGGATTTGACAGACCAGCTTTTGTAATTTTGATTGAATTATCAAGAATATCAATAACGTGTTCCTGGCCTTTAATTCTCTCTTTCATTTTTTCTTGAAAGCTTAGAAACTCATTCGTTTCATTGGATAACATCTTTCTTATAGGAATACCTGTCCAGTCTGCTATGACAGCACTAATTAAGTGTGCATCCACTTCATATGAAACAAGTGCTGACTGTTCTTTACTATTATTATTTATTAATTCATTCAGTTCAGCGGTTATATCTGATAGTTGTGTCATTAAGTCTTGTATCGTAACTTCCAACTCAAGTTCAGTATCATCACACAGTTCTTTTTCGGAATCATTTTCTATAATTTTCTTTGCTAAACTTTTACGAATATCAAGAATTTCATTTGCAATTTTTGATTCCTCAAGCCATTGATTTCGTATATTCTCTGAAAGATGATTTATTTTTGTAAGTTCATCCTTAATTGAATTGATTGAATCAATGTCATTAATAAGCCCCATATCATTATCTCTTTGCAGTGCTGTTAATTCACGATGAAGAGAAACAGTCTTAGACTCGTAATCATCAAGTATGGCAGGTTGTGAAGAAATACTAATTTTTACCCGAGCACAGGCCGTATCCAGAACATCAATGGCTTTATCAGGCAATAAACGACCAGAAATATATCGTTTTGATAATCGTGCGGCAGTTTCAATGGCTTCATCACGTATATAAACGCCATGTGTCAGTTCATATTTGTCTTTTAGGCCACGTAAAATAACCATCGCCTGTTCTACTGATGGCTCATCTAACTTAACCAATTGAAAGCGTCTGGCTAATGCCGGATCTTTTTCAAAGTATTTTTTATATTCCGTCCATGTTGTTGCAGCTATAGTTCTTAATTCACCTCTAGCTAAAGCAGGTTTTAATAAATTTGCAGCATCACTGCCTCCAGTCTGCCCACCTGCCCCAACTAATGTATGCGCTTCATCAATAAACAAGATAATGGCTTGTTCTGATGATTTAACTTCTTCAATGACTGCTTTAAGTCGTTTTTCAAACTCACCTTTAACACTTGCACCAGCCTGTAATAAGCCAAGATCCAGACCTAATAATCGAACATTTTTTAAAATATCAGGCACTTCATTATTAATTATTTTTAGAGCTAAACCTTCAACAACAGCTGTTTTTCCAACCCCGGGCTCCCCTACTGCAATAGGATTATTTTTTCTCCTTCGTGACAGGACATCAATAATTTGACGGATTTCATTGTCTCGACAAAATACAGGATCAATTTCCCCATTTTCCGCCTGATTAGTAAAATCAACAGTATATTTTTTTAATGCATTCTCTATAGAATTGTGTGACAAATTTTCATTTTTTGACACTTTAGAATCTAAATCATTTTCATTAAACATTCCTTGAAGTAAATTAAATAACTTTTCCAAAGAAATAGGTTCCATTAAATCAAAATAGGCCATTCTTCCAAAACGATTTGGATTTGATAAAAGTGCCAATATCATTGCACCCGAAGTAATGCGATCAATTTTGAATTTAAGAGAACATAACAACCAGGATTCTTGTAACCAATCAATAAGTAAAGGAGAAAAAACGGGGTGAGATGTATTGCCAGATCGTAAATCCTGACTGAGTTGTATAGCACGATTGACTTTAGCAACTGAAATATCAAACTGTTTCAGTATTTTACTTAATTCATTGTCAGGGGAATCTAATAATTCTAAAAGAAAATCTTCAATGGTTATTTCATATCCCCCTCTAGCAACACACTTTCCACTAGAACCTTCTAAAACTGATCGGGTATCTTTGCCTAAATGAGCAATTAACGAATCTAAGTCAATATCCACTGTAATAATCCTTTATCTTATACTGATTTACTGTACTTTAATTTGACAAAACTTCACTTTGAAACAACTTTACTTTGTCAAAAAAATTTTGACATAAAGTAACATAGCCAAGTCTTTTAGCCATCATGCCCTTCCTGGAACAATGACTGATTTATTTTCTTGATTATGAGAACCAAACCATGTTGTCCAACCCAACTTTTCATTATTGTGATGGCTCAATGATAATTTGGGTATTTCCTGTTTAATTAATTGAAGTTCTATATCATAGTCCAATTGATCACGAAGCACATAATCAACAATTTTTCTTAGAGACATATAATTTTCACCATCAGGTAAAAACTGAAGAAACCGTTCGTAAGTTAGTTCAGTAATTTTGATACGAAACTTACCACTTCGATCCTCAACACGTTGACCTAAGACAAGATTATTGCTTAAGCTCACACATTGAGTTCCTAATCGATTCTGCTGATCATCTTCAATTTCTACAAAACGTTGAATATTTGGACAAATAAAAATATTTTTAAATTTAAAATAAAACCTTAAAACAGACTCAATAGCACTGGCAGAATGACACCTCATACCTAAAAGTCCAATAAATGGTAATAAACGATTCCAATCCACATTTGGATCATTTCTCTGTTCAGGCCGCACTAAACCACAGAGAGAAAACATCCAGTTAGTAAACTGATCTGTCTTACCACCTTCACCACTTTCTAAACTATATTGTGCATGTTTATATTGTTGATAATAACGATACTTTTCCCAACACTTATAAACCAGAGAGATCATTCTATGATTAAATAAGTCCATAAAATCTTTAGTTGAATCATCACCATTCTTTGCTTGTAAAATACTTTCACTATAAAAAGCAGGTAATGGTGAAGTTGCACCATACAGTCCCATAAAATTTACAGACATTTGAGCAATAAATTGTTCATTCGTTTCTTCAATAACAACAGCTTCAATATCAGAACTATTGTAAGCAAGTTGTGGGTTAACACTAAATTGAATCAATGTATTTTTAAGAGCTTCTTTGCCCTCATCGTCAGAAACCAGTTGATTGTAATCATTTAATAATTTTACTGCCTGAAAAAAGGAGTATTGTTGACTATGTTCAATTAAATCACTAACTATATGATTGGCTGTTGACCGATCCTGGCTGGCCACGAGTACACCTCTCCCTGTTCAATTCCATGCACAATGAGTTCATGAAATGAATTTAATGATACATAAAGTGAGAAAAATTCATTCAAAACTGAAAAGAACAAAAACATCTCACCTTCATTAGTAAATTTTGACTCTAAAACTCTCAACGTTGAACGAATCCCCCTAACAGGACGTCCCTGATATAATCGATCCACTAAATCAACTTTGATGGTGTCAATACCATCCAATCGATGTTGACTGGCTCTGGCTTGCTGGCGATCATAATATCGACGATAGTCATAGGTAGATAGAATAATTTTTAAAGCTTCTTTATTCATCAAAGATTGATAATTAAGTGACATATTTGAAATCAATTGCCAATGAAAACCTTTATCCATCGGTGGAATAAATTCAGGTGTCACCTGAGAAATATTAGTTACGTCCACATATTCAGGCAAACCTTCACCTGGAATATTTATATCACCAATTCCCAGCTTGATGGATAAGTTACGATTGGTACAAATCAAATTGGCTTCAATGGTTTCGGCCTGAAGATTTTCACTTTGTTCACTTTGATTAACAAAACTGACATAGCTATCAATTGCCTGACCATCCTGTGATTCTTTAACACTGACTTTATAATAAAGCTGTGAGTGAGTATCATTTAGCCCATGTTCAAATGATTCAAAATAAGGATATTTTTTACGTTTATGATCACTATGTCCCCAAGCTTCAATGTCCTTCACCTGATAAACTTCATAATGTTTAGGATTAATTGCTGAGGGTAATAAACGATAGTCAACTTTTTTGTGATCCAATTGTATTGGTGCAGATTTATGTTCAAACAAATTAACAACTGGAGTGCAATACAAACGAAAAGAATCTTTATTAATTGAAACACTCGAATCAAATTTTCTTGAAAAAGAACAATCAAATTCCAGGTTAACAATTTCATCAATATTATTTTTTTTCAATTGACTGGCCAGATCATTTAAACCAGTAAAATCAATAAATAAATATTTTTCAGAAAGTGCAAAATATTCCTGTAGGATTCTATAACCATTGAATAAATTATCAGTATAAGGCAATAAGTTCTCATTCTCAGAAAAACCTACTGGTACTACATCCTTATTTAACAAAGAACTTATTACAATTTTATTACCTTGTGCATCAACGGCACTAATTTGAACCTCTTGAAGATAACGACAAAAATATAAATAAAGTGAATGTGAAGATTGTAAATCTCCAAATAAATGAAAACGTAATGCACTCAAAGACATTTCTTCAAGATTGGCTTTATCATCCAACAATGAAAGTTGTATTGTTATATTTGAGCCCGTTGCTTGAATAGAATGATGAGCATCCGAAACAACAATTGGGTATAAATCAACATCATAACAAGTTTGAAATTGGCATTGAGTACCATCAACAGGTGTTGAAAGAACCATACTTTTACGTTTAATTTGTTTCTTTTCAGACAAACCATCAACGGGGTACATCTGAACCATACTCAGTGATGGAATCGGTTTTAAAAAATTAGGCCAAAGCAAATTCATTACTGAATGTGTTAACTCTGGCAGTTCATCTTCTAATTTTTGCCTTAAACGCCCCGTCAAAAAAGCAAAACCTTCCAATAAACGTTCAACATCAGGATCTTGTGCTTCTGTTGCTAAAAAAGGGGCTAAACGTGGATTGGCATCAGCAAATTCTGCTCCCAACCCACGAAGCGCTGAAAGTTCATCCTGAAAATACTTATTGACAGACATACTCGACTTAACCTCTTACTATTGCCTGACCGGTACTGGTCAGAACAGTTTCGAAAGATAAATTTTGAACATCATCATCAACAAAAACTTTGGTAACAATATGGAATTTTAATTCAAGAGGTTTATCAACATCAGGTTCATGAGTAATTTGAACCGATTGGATTCGAGGCTCAAAAGTATATAAGAAATCACGAATTGAAAATTTTAGCTTATTAATAGCATCAGGAAATTGTGAAACAAATTCTGAAAAATCTGGAATGCCATAATTTTCCAAAGAGACTAAACTTCCCTTTCGAATATTAAGCATATTCTGAAGACTATTCAAAATTGAATGATGTAAACTGCCGTAATCAAAACGAAGTGAATAGCCATGGCCATCACTGTTGATACGATCAAATAGTGATTTTTCTGAAATCATTTTATGCAATCATCTGCGTGTTAACCTTATTCCCTTAAGGTATATAATATTATAATAATATAAGAATGTTTATCGGGGTTTCCCCTCGCATTAGGCAATTTATTGCTCACTTGATCACAATTAGACTTGTTGTCTATGTTGTTGAGCATCTTTGCTCACTTCAAGCTTACCAATTAATGAGAGCATAAAATCAGCTCCCATATATTTAAAGTGCGGCCTAACCTGTACTGATGCACGATACCAGCCAGGTTCACCTTCAACAGGTAGAACTTCAATCTTTGCTTGCCGTAAAGGTCGTCGATTTCTAATTTCTATGGATGGGTTTTCCTGATCAGAAACATATTGCTTTATCCAATGATTTAAGCCTTTTTCAACATCCGCTTTCTCTTTCCATGAACCAATATTTTCTCGTTGAATCACTTTAAGATAATGAGCTATCCTATTGATTATAAAAAGATAAGGTAACTGACTGCCAAGCTTATAATTGGTATGAGACATTTTATCTTCACGACTATTACCAAAGTGCTTACTGCTTTGAATAGAATTAGCAGAGTAAAATGAAGCATCTTCTTTACCACGCCTAAGCGTCAGTGCAATAAAGCCTTCTTCTGTTAATTCATATTCACGTCGATCAGTCACCATAACTTCTGTCGGTAATTTAGTTTCAATCAGACCCATTGTTTCATAAAAATCATGGGTCATATCTTCCACCAAGCCACCTGAAGAGGGACCAATAATATGTGGACACCAACGGAATCGTGCAAAACTTTCTGTAACACGCGAAGCAAATAAAAAAGCAGAATTACCCCATAGTGTGTGCTCATGATCTGCAGTTACTGATTCTACATAATTAATACCATAAGCCATCAGTTTTTCATCACTTGACTGGTAAGCACGCCGAAGTAAAAAACGTGGAATCACTAAACCAATATATCGAGCATCTTCCATCGTTCGAAAACGATTCCATTTCTGATATTTAGGACTTTCAAAAACATCATGTAAATCTACAATATCAGGAAGTTCACGCATATCATCAATACCAAAAAACTCACTTTGAGCAGCAGTAATAAATGGAGTATGCGCCATAGCGGCTATGCTTGCTATTTCCTGTAATAACTTGATATCAGGACCTTTGGGTGTCAACTGGTAGTTTCCAATCATTACACCATAGGGCTCACCACCATACTGGCCATATTCCTGACTGTATACTAATTTATATAAACCAGATTTAACTCTTTCTGGAGCATCTTCAAGATCTTCAAGTAAATCTGATTGAGATAAATTAAGTAGTTCTACTTTAATGTTTTCTTTAAAATTTGTTTTATCAACAAAAAGATACAAACTTCGCCAGGCTGATTCAAGAGCCTGGAAGGTAGGATGATGTAATATTTCATCAATTTGTTGCTTTATTTTACGTTCAATTTCAGCAATAAGAACGGTTGCCAGAAAAGCATCAAAAGGTTTTTGATTAAAATCATTGATATGAGTTTTTATGAGAACATTAAACGCACTAAGAAGTGAATCTTGACTTACTTTCGCGAAAGTATCTCCAGAAAGAAAGGTAAAATCAGTCTGTTTTGAGACATATGTATTGAGAAGATCGATAAGAATCGATGTATCCATGGAAGATACACTTTGCTCGTCCAGTTGAGCCATAATAATAATTCCTTTTATATTATGTTGGCATTCTACCCTTTTATTATAATAATTTATAGTCTAATTTCAATAAAACATTTGAACCAACAGATAACATGCTGATAATTTATTGATTAAGACTTCCATGAGTTCAAAACTCGTTCAATTTTTCTAGTAAATTTTAGAACAGCTTGCTCAGATAATTTTTCACTATTGTATAGAGATAGGAATTTAAGTTTACTGTTTCTTGCACAGGTTCCAAGTATTGCAATTTTTACAACTCTTTTCACAGGTTGCCACAGAAGAAAATGATCAACCCACCATGGGGAACCTAATGTTGTCACAACCAGTACTTTTTTTAAATTAGTCAAACGTGGTTTAATTGGCCCAAAATCATTTGCATGCTCATAAGTGATACCAGGCCCCCAAATTCGATCAAACCAACCTTTAAGCATTGCAGGGAATCCGAACCACCATGTTGGAAAAACTAAAACTAGTGCATCAGCTTGTTGAAGTCTATTAACCTGTTCAGAGATATTTGATATATCATATGTTTCTGCATAATAAGACTTTCTTTCATCAATAGTTAAGACAGGATTAAAGTTCTGTGAGTAAAGATCTTCAAGAATAACTTCGTGCCCCATTGAATCAAGTTTACTTACGACTTGATCAGTCAACAATTTACAAAGGCTATTTGTTAAAGGGTGTGTTGTAACAACAAGGCACTTCATAACATTCCTATTTTAAAAACCTGATTGATTAAAAATATTCACTATTTAAAGACTTTGCACAAATCAGTTAAATTTTCCTACACATGTGAAAGTATTATTAATATCTTTTATTTCTACATCAACTGTTATTGATGCCCTACCTTTTTTTGAAGTTCGAGTACACCATCATTATTTCTATTGATGCCAACTTTTTTATAAAGGTATATCAACAACATTTATCTTATTAGGTCTACTCTAAAATATTTATTATTTGTAACTATATAAAGCCATATAATAGACCATCAAATTACCTATAAATTCGATAAATAATTTGAAATTTCCAATAAATTTCCATCAGGATCTCTAAAATAGATAGAAAGTATTTTTCCTTGAGCACCTGTTCTTTCTATTGGTCCTTCTATAATTTTTACACTTTGCTTTTCAATATGTTTCACTACTTCATTTATAGGTGTCTCTGATATAAAGCATAAATCTTCAGAACCAGGTTGAGGTATTAAAGCTTTTGGCTCAAATTCTTTACCATATTGATGTAAGTTAATTTTTTGCGAGCCAAACTTTAATGCAATTCGTCCATTTCCAAACTTTTCTTTAATCATTCCAAGCACAGATGAATAAAATTTAACACTTACGTCAATATCTTTAACTGTCAGTACAATATGATCAATTTTTTTTATTTTCATCATTTTAATTTTTTCATCTTTACTAGTGTGATAATTTTAATGTTGCAACACCTGCAATAATCAAAACAATTCCCAAATAACGTCCTAAGCTTGTTGGATCACCATAAAAAACAATACCAACAAGAAAGGTACCTGCAGCTCCAATTCCTGTCCAGACGGCATAGGATGTCCCAATAGGTATTTGCTTCTGTGCAAGCCAAAGAAGAAACCCACTAACAATCATAAAAGCAACGGCTATACTTATACCAATAATACGAGTGTTTTCTTCCTGCGCCATTTTGAGACCAACAGGCCAGCCAATTTCAAAGAGACCTGCAAGTATCAGATAAATCCATGCCATTTTTATTCCTCATATAAAGAGTACTTTAGTTATTCAAAAAAAGGAGTCAATTAAATTTTTATGTATCATTATGAATAATAATAATTTTTTTAAGATCTATCAAATATATGTCTAATGCAAGACATACCAAAGAAAAAGGATGAACAATATAATTATGGTTAATTCAATAATGATGATCATATAAGTTTTCTAATTACATCTAAGTTTTACTTCAACATAAATTCATTACTAGGTATTTTTCAAAAATTCAAATTTCAACTTTCTGGATATGCTTGTGGTGTATATTGTAGTCAGAATTAATAAGTGCTTCTAGTTATAAATCAATTTCACTAAAACAAATGATTATAAATAGTAAATTAAGGTATTTCATTGTCCTAATATTGTTTTAAGGTGTAATTTTAGCAATAGTGTGAGTAATGCAAGAAGTTATTTTATGGGGATCATCTTTTGTCGAATAATATTCGAGCAGTTAAGTTATATACTTTTTTCTACAGAAGCATAACTAGCTAATGCATGAACTTTTGACACAGAAGGTTTTGATGAATAAAAAAGCTCACCACTTTCAAATGCATTTTTCACATTTTTATCATCAATAGAAGAAAGCTTATTTTCATATTCATGCATAAACCAATCAGGAACTTCTTGATGATTGATCAAAATTTGATGTTTATTAATTGATAGATTACTACCAGCCAATGAAGACTCTCTGTCTCTGATAGCTTTATTAAATCCATCTTGAAAGGCTTGACCGGCTGCAATCACAGCCTCATTAGAAATATCAAGCCCTTTAGCTGACCATTCCTGTATTGTTTTACTACCTAAAGCCATGACACCAAGTTTATACATACCCGTCTCATCTGCAAGATGAACAAGTCCTGTAATATTTTGTAAATTTTTTGACTTAGCTGCTTCACTGATTTGAACAGAGTCACGAGAGTAGTTCTCAACTGGCAAATTATTGCCACCTGTTGCCTCTATATTCATTCTATTTTCTGTTGAACTTGCCTGGCTCAACATAGATACATAAGTTGAATTATTAATTATCATAGTTACTACCCCTTTTTGATATATAAAGAGGCAACATCTGTGCCATTGCTTGTGTAAGATTTCAGCTAATACTATTGTAATAAATAGAAAAATCCTCATTAGCGTCAAACCTGTCTTCTCCAAACATGAATGTACTATTCATATCTAAGAGAAGTGCTTCTTTATCCTTAAACATGATTACTCCCTTGTAAAATTATCACCTAAGATACTCAATTGGATTCAAGTAAAATGCTTTTTTATATCCCTGTGTTGAGCCATCAATTAACCAGGGTAAAGGCAGTAGGCTTACTATTGAATAATGCAGATGCGGTTGTTTACCTTGTGCATTACCTGTATCACCAACTTTACCCAATTCCTCACCTTTTTGAAGAAGAAGTGCCATATTTTGATTTATCTCTGAAAGATGTGCAAAATAATGAATACGCCACTTTGGACCTAAAGCAATTACAACCATGCCACCTTTTGATAATTCCCCCTTATAAAGAGTTAACATATTAGTTGTAGCAATAACAGGTGTGCCATCCACAGCAAAAATATCAACGCCTTTGTGTACTCCTGAAGTTCCCCACGGCTCATACCAAAAAGTATCTTTATTCCAATCGCTTGAGGTGGCTCCTTTCACAGGTATTACTCTTCCTTCGGGCAATAGAAATCCTATAAAAATGACAACTAAAGACACAACTGCTATATATTTCAACATGCTCATAATATCTACAACATAACTTTTTATATCATTAGACACAAAAAGTGAAACGAGGATTTAGAGTCGCTTTTTGTAGTATATATACATTGCATGTAATTGTTAGATGGATTTTTCATATGTCTGCCTTCATTAATAAGCAACCACCTTTGTGAGGAATAAGTTTATGTTCTTTCAACTCAACTTCTCTTTCAGTAGTAAATCCATGAGCTGTATAAAATTTTATTGCTTTATGGTTGTCTGAAAAAACCAATAAGCTTAGAAGCGAAAATCCTTCGCTATGTGCCTTTTCAATTATTTTTTGAAGAAGTTTTTCACCTATACCGCTACTTCTGTATTCTTCATCTACACAAATGGCATCAACCAAATAACTATTATCCACCCGTGCAGAAAAGAACTCCTTAAAGTGTTCTAGACGCTCAGGTGGGAAAAACTTTCTCATTTCATCATTTATGCAATGGAATTCAGAGGGAAATGATAGAGACATTCCGATTATTTTATTATTTAATTCGGCAACAATTGCACTACGGTATGAATGTGGATAAGAATCGTTTTCCAGGCCATATGCTACAACCTGTACAGGAGTTGAATTAGGCACAAGATCATGAAAAAGATATTCAGCTGCACCACCTGATGCAATATAATCAAGCTCTGCAATTCTATAACTATCCTCTTTTCTTGCCGTTCGATATTTTACTTTCATTTGTATATTTCCAATATGCTCCAAGCTGTCGATATCATGTCTTCATTTAACGTTCACTTCATTGAGGCACTGGGGCTCCCAGAGAAGAAATTTAAAAAGGAAAGTTGTTAATCAACTCTCCAATATTTTGAATAATCGCTACGTCCCAGTGATCCAATGCAAGTGCTGGTTGGACTAGAGTTTAAACAGTGGCACAAACCTTTGCTTAACTCAGCACTGAGTTCAATTTTATAAATTCTCTCATATTGTCTTTATAGCACATTTGTGGCATACGTTGTCGTGAGAAGAGGGAAAAATTATCTTCGCCTTCAGGCGATAGTATGAACTTTCGGTCTCAACACGATTTAAAATAACAATGCTCCTTTCTCGCATCAGCGACCCCAGAATGTGCGATGCACTCTCTTGAGGTGTATAACTTATTATGTTCGCCATCAGGCGACAGCACAAGTGCTCTGTTTTGCACTCTTAACAAACTAGAAAAACTTTGATTGCCATCAGGCAACCGCACCTTTTATTCTTAATTTTCTAGGCTGTCCAATCGGGATAGGGAGATGCTTCACAGCATCTCTCCTCCCACACCACCGGACATACGGATCACGTATCACGGCGGTTCAAATCCAGTTATCATCCTGTTGCCAATTCTGGCAACCCCAAGTTCTTAAAATACCTGTTTGGTAGCGCTCTGTAAAGAGCTGGGCTTTTACTCAGCCGCCAAGATCCATGAGCTGATTTAGACGTGTTCCAGGCTAACTGCCTATCAACTCCTAATCTTCTCAATTTCCAATAGCCACTTCTACCCCATTGCTTCCACAGGTAACAACGTAATTTTCGTCGGATCCATTTATCAATCATTTGCAAAGAACTCTTTACTTCACTGATTCCGAAGTAAGCTTTCCAACCAAGCAGGCTTTCTTTTAACTCTGCAATCAATCGACTCAAGTTATGACCTCTCGTTCGACTGGTCAGTTTCCGAACTTTCTCTTTCAGACGTTTAGTCGACTTTTCAGACACTTTTATGTTGAGTGTTCGGTATGCCAAACTAAACCCAAGAAAACTTCGTGTCCAGATCAGTGCTACTGCACTCTTATTAACATTGACTTTGAGTCGAAGTACTCTGTTAATAAACTGTGTAACACTCTGCATCACTCGTTCACCTGACCGCTGACTTTTCACCAGTATCTGGCAATCATCGGCGTATCTTACAAAGTGATGACCTCTGGCCGATAGCATCCAGTCCATTTCATCCAGTACAATGTTGGCTAACAAGGGCGATAAAGGCCCGCCTTGCGGGACACCTTTGCAACATCTTTCAACACCTGTCGGCGAGTGAATACTCGCTTTTAGGTAACGATTGATGAGCATCAGAACATCTTTATCCCGATGTTGTTGCTTTAAACGCGCCATGAGTCGATCATGGTTGACCTCGTCAAAGAACGCTTTTAAATCTAAATCAACAACCGTTTTATTACCTTGTTTCACCATCGATTGCATAGTTTTCACGGCTTGATGGGCACTACGCTGAGGCCGAAACCCAAAGCTGTTAGGGTGAAAACGGGGCTCCCAGTAACTTTGTACAACCTGCGCAATGGCCTGTTGTATAAAACGGTCTATGACCGTAGGAATACCTAATTTCCGTTTACTCCCGTCAGGCTTGGGAATTTCGACTCGCTTGACTGGCCTGGGACGGTAAGTACCCGATTCCAGTTGTTGGCGTAGCTTCGACCAATGGTTCTTCAAGTAATCTGGTAGTTGCTCTACCGTCATACCGTCAATACCCGAGGCTCCTTTATTACGTCTAACTTGTTTCATGGCTCGTATTAGATTGTCCCTTTCTAATATCTGGGCCATTAAGGGTGATACTCTGTTGGGTTCCTCTTTTCTTTGATTTCCAGTAACCTGTTCATCCAGTGGCAGGGCCAAAGGCAATGGATATTGCTGGTCAGATGCTGTCATTTTACTCTGCACAAGGTGGGTTCCCAATTTGTTCTGGCCTTTAGTCATGAGAGTATGACTTACTATGCCTTCTGCTGACTTCTGTACCTCGATCAAACTCAATTGCTCAAGTTTCAGTTCACTCCATGAACAAGATACAGATCTCCCGGGGTAAGACACTGAGCTTTCATTGCGTAGATGCTGGATTTATAAAAACGTACTCCAATGCAGATGGAAGGCTTAATGGTCACGTGCCCACTGGCCTCGAATACGTCACACCTCAGATCCAGTTTTTGTACATCACCCCGCAACTTTGGATTGGACTTCCTTCAGACCCTACCTCACGATAACGCCCTTGACCTTCTCCTAGCCTTCGGCTCTGCGAATACCTGGCAAGAAGACTTTCACCTCTCTAGTTCAGTGCCATGCCCGGCACACACGTTGTGATAACTGGATTTTTGGACCTTCCAGAGAAGTTATGGACTGGAACAAAATCTGAAATACATGCAGATTTTTAAATGAAGCTGCGTCCAAAAATTCCATATTCATTGCCTGGTTATGTTTTTTGCCATTGTTTATATAACATCATATCTTGTTCCCATTGTTCTTTAGTTGGTATGCGATCAATTGTGAAGTATTCCTTACCCACTTTTTTGATTGCAGCGGGGCTATAACAAAGAGTCATTCGTATATTTTCAACTTGATGCACTTTAATAACTCCCTGTATGAATCTTCCGGTTCTTCTATGGTGACCGATCACTATAATATCTTCGCACATACCCCTATGAGCACCAATGATATAAACTTTAGCACCGCCTCGAAAAAGACGCACACCATTGTGTTTTTCTACGCCACCAGGACCAAATGGACGCTCTTTAATAACGTTTGCAGTAATAAACCACTTAGGATCAATTTTAGTTTCACTCATATGTATCAGTAACATCAAGTTTAGTGACGCAGAGCATATTACTTAAATTCTTACCTATAGACATAACGAGGCTGTAGAATAACCCCTTTTTCTGTATCTTTTCATTAATTCCACAATACCGCATTCATAAACTGCTTTCAAATTTTGATATTAAAAATC
>JAPHSW010000025.1 GCA_026196615.1 Gammaproteobacteria bacterium
ACAATTCTGTCTGCCATATTCAGGATGTATTCTGCCATGACACCAATCTTATCAGCCATACCAAGAATATTATCTGCCATCAGACCAATCTTTGAGGCCATGGTACTAATTTTCTTAGCCATACCCAAAAATCCATCAATAACAGGTTCCATCATTTTTGCCATGGCTTGAGACATCGCCTTAATGGGTTCACCCACCATCATATCAAAGATAGAATCAAAAAAACCTGCTGGTAAACTAGTTTCAGCAGCAGCTGCTTGAGCGGCTTCTTCTTCTGCAAAATCAGAAGCGTCACCAAGATAAATGGCAGATTCTATGCCTTGATCTTGTTCTATCTCAAGAGTTTCAGCAACGTCACCCATTCGGCTGGTCATGTCGGTCATTTTTTCAGCCATTTCACCCATCCGACTGATCATATCAATGACTTTATTACCCATAGCTTTTACTTTTTCAAGCATTTCCCAGACATCATCCATCAATGCGGAAGCTGTACCGGAAATATTTTCATCACCTTGGTATCCCTGACTAACGCTTGTTTCGGATGATGTGTTTTCTGTTGTTTCAGCATACAGGTTTCCAGATAATGCTAAAATACTGATTAAAAGAGCAATGATTATATTTTTCATTTTTATATCCTTCCCTGTTTAGTTTATAGGTGTGTCGATAGTGACATTAACTTTGGCGCTATTAGAAACGCCTGAGAGATTGCCATCACCATCAATAGCGCGAATAGAGAGATAAAGTTTTCCATCTTTAACCAGGCTATAGGATTGCTTCCAGGCTTCAGCGAGTGTTTGCTCATCAGTGACCATTGTACTAATAGTATTGCCTTCAGAAAATAATGATGAGGATGATGCCACCAGTACGTAATTTTCTGCTTTATTAGAGAGCTCAATAACGGGTACCTCAGAGGAGGTTAAATTATCATTCGCCATAGGTTTAACCATACTGACACCAACAAAAGTAGTGCTGTCACCACTGCCGAAAAGGTTGGCAACAAGGTTAGACATACTATGTTGTACCTGGACAATTTTATCAGCCATTTCACCAATTCGATCAGCCATTTCTAAAATCTTATCAGCCATATCTCCAATTCGATCGGCCATTTTCAAGATTTCATCAGCCATCGTCAACACTTCATCAGACATATCAAGCATGGCTTCCACCATAGGTTCCATGACAGATACCATTGCTTCAGTAATAGAGTTTAATGGACCTCCAAAGAAGCTTTCAAACATTTGCATGATAGGATTGCTTGAAATACTACTATCATCATCAGTGTCTGTATTACCCGTGTCGGTATTTCCGGTATCCGTATTACCCGTATCGGAGTTACCTGTGTCTGAATTTCCGGTATCAGTATTACCTGTATCGGTATTTCCAGTATCTGTATTATCAGTATTAGTGTTTCCAGTATCGGTAGGGTCTTCTCCATTACAACCATTGTTATATCCGGCGGCAATATATTCACCACCAGAGGTGTAACAACTAAACTGCCAGTATTGTCCATTTTGATCGGTAAAGCCAAATGGATTATCTAAACTTGCTAATGTATTTGTGGATAAACCAAGGGCAACCACAAAATAAATAATTTTATTCATATTCATTGTTTTATTCCCTTTTTTATTGATCAAATTGATTTAATTTGATTTCACTGATTGCATACCAACGTCCAAAGCTTCCCCTGTCAAAACTAACAAGGATGTGTTGAGCGTTAGTCTCAGGGAATGTTATCTGTGTGGAATTGCCCGGGAATGTTTGATAATCACTGCCAATGTTTATCCAGGAACTTCCATCCCATACTGCTATGTTAACAGAACGAGCATTATCACCTGAGTTCCAATAAATGGTCAGAGAATTAATTGCTTGAGTACTACCGAGATCCAGTTCAATCCACTCATCTGTAAGTGTATTGTAAATTGTTCTGGAAACCCAATGTGTTGACATATCTTCATCTGTAGCGTTAGCTGGAGAATAACTTGAATTATACTGACTTGAGCTACTATGAGCACTGTGTAATGCCAAATCATATTCAATGGGTGCTTCTGTTGTATCATTATCTGTATTTGGGATGTCAGTAGGTGTTGTCTGAGTTATGGTATCACAGGCAGTCCAGTCACCAGGGATTTCAACTGCATCAAAAGCTGTATGCAGTGAATGCCATTCTTGTGAACATGTTCCATATAGGTTTTCTGCTGATTGTGCCAGGGCAAACCGGGCTTCTTTAAAAGAAGTCGCACTTGAAAAAACTTCATGTTCATTGGCGTAATAAAAAATATGTAAGGCTTTTTCAATATCTATTTGTTTAACAACATGGTTGGTGACACCGCGAGGATGTGAACCACCTTCAGAAAGTAAATAAAAAGCCAGGTTTATAATGCCGCTATTAATGTGTACACCACCACTATCTTGTGTTCCAGTGTAACGATCACTATAAGTGTCTTTACTCATGCCATCTTGAGTAGGATCATTCATAATTCGTTGGCCTTTGGCTACTTTGGCCGTATCTTCAAAAACTTTCCAGGTATCAGAATGAGGTTGTAAGCCTTTTAAGGGGTTACCACTTTCATTACCACCGGCATCAACCCAGGCTTCAATTGCATTGCCAAAAATATCAGAGATTGCTTCATTTAAAGCACCTGATTGGTTTTGGTAACTTAAATTGCTAGTTGAACTGGTAAAACCATGAGTAAATTCGTGACCAACAAAATCCAGAGCACTGGCAGGCGTATCAAAAATATCTCCACCCTCACCAAAAATGATCTGTTTAAGTGTGGGATCAAACATGCCATTATCACCATCACACCCGCTATTACTTGAGTAACTGAAAAGAGCATGGACAGTACCAACCATTGCTATTCCCTGGTTATCCCATGAATCTCTATTAAACATGTGTTTATAAAACCAGTAGACAGAAGCCATATGATCATTCAGTGCCTTGGCATGCTCATCTGTTTCAATAGACGCTGGGTTGCCAGGCAAATTTGATTGGCTTGACCCTGCTTGTATACAAGCACCATCTAATGTATAAACTTTTCTTTCTAATGCTGTTTGATGAGTAGTAATACTATTAATTAGTTCACCACTATTGGCATCAATAAAAAGTTTATTTCGTTGCGGCGAACCTTTTGCATTTTCATAACTTGCAGTCACTTCATAAGTTAGAACGGGAGAATGTTTTTCATCTGTAAAGATAATTAGTTGAGCTTCTGACAGGAGTTTGTAATCTGGTTGATCACTACCTGTAAGTTGTTTCATTGACGTTGATACTGCAGTTGTTGCATCAATTCCAGGTTGAGTTGATAATTTAATCTGCGTCTCAAACTGTCCAGAAACCATGACAAGGTTGTTATTAGAATGGCCTTTATCAAGTTGGGTTTGAAGGATGACTTGTTTTCCGTAGACAGGCAAGCCTTGATAAGTTTGATCGAACTTGTAGAAAAAATTACCCAAACCATCTCGACGAGAGGTCTCTAGTTGAATATCATCTGCTTCTTGCCAGGAAAAAAAAGTTTTTCCTGCATTGCTGATGAGCTCTTTAGCTTGATGTGCATTTTTGATGGATATTTTTTTTTGAAGTTTATCAGCACGGACATAAAATGAATCACCTGGTTGAAGTGGTTCTTCTTGAGGGAATAATTCAAGTTCAGAATAGCGATTAGTTTCTTGCTGCTTCTCTTTTTTGACTGTTTCATCAACTGTTTCAGTCAAATAAACATTAATTTGTTTGTGTCGGAGTTTATCCGCTACAGGAGTAACTTTAAGCACATTAAGCTTTTGCTCTAAAGTTGCGCTTGCTTGTTTTGAATTGCTGGTGTTCTTATTATTCAGGTATCTATTGCTTATAAAGCCAATAGACGAAAGTATAATAACCGTTGAAACAGCTGCAATTGCTGTCTTCTTCTTATTCATTTTAACCTCTCCGGGTCTATCATTATGTGTAAGCTAGGGAGGCTATTATACTTAAGTTTAATTAGAATACAAGAATATACCCATATAGTAATATACTGTTTTTTTGTAAGTTGATTCTTAAATATTAAGTTTTATTTGGGCTTATTCAAGAATTTGTAAGGGATAACGAAAGATTCTATGTGAATCAAAATGTTGCTATAAATAGTTTATTTTCTTTTTTCTCCATCTATTGTATTACGGAAAATACTCATTGCTTATTTTTTAAAATGTGCTTAATCTTAAGTTAGGTGTGAATAATAATTTTATTGGAGATAATTATGTATTTTGTAAAACAAGCAGCCACTTTGATTTTTGCATTCTTTTTTTTAGTTATTGGAGGCAACTCACAAGCGGCACCTCATGATAAAACATCAAAAGAATATGATGATCACATTGTTTATTTTAATGCGTTTCCAACAGATTCATTACCAGCACAAATGACAAAACAATATGGTTTAAAGAGAAGTAAGAACTATGCCATGATCAATATTTCAGTCATGGAAAAAGCAGCAGGTGTACCAACGGGTGTCAAGTCTGCTGTGACGGGTAATTTAAAAAATCTTATGGGACAAAGTCGTGAAATTGAGTTTAAAGAAATAAGGGAAGGTAAAGCAGTGTATTATATTGGTCAGATTGGCGTACAAAGTAAAGAAACGGTTAACTTTAATATTGAGATAAAGCCTGATGGCAGTAATGAAAAATATGATATCAGATTTAGTAAAAAATTCTAAATTCTCTTATCCGTAGCAATGTCAGCAGATAACGATTCAGTTATCTGAGAAAGGGGGTATCAGGCCTGCATCCGTATACTGATATTGAAGAGAGAAAATACACCAAAGGCAATGATGATTCCACCAGCTAGTGCCCGAACCCAGTTTTTTTGAATAAAGTTGGATAAACTGGTGGCAAATACTCCCATTGCTAATAAGAGGGGTAAGGTACCTAATCCAAAGCTGAGCATGAGTAAGCCACCTTCAAGGGCACTGCCTGTTGAAATAGACCAGATGAGAATGGTATAGACTAGGCCACAAGGCAACCACCCCCATAAAGAACCCAGAATAAAAGCCTGGAAATGAGATTTTACAGGGATAAACTGACGACTTATGGGTTCAATTTTTTTCCATATGACCCCACCGGCTTTTTCTATTTTTCGTAAACCAAACCACCAGCCACCAATGTATAAGCCTAGAGCTATCATGAACAGTGCAGCAAAAACTTGTAGACCAAACTGGATGCCGTGTAGTACAGGTAGGTTGGAAGCCAACATGCTGATCCCGCCGACTAAAGTACCTGCAACAGTGTAGCTCAATATACGACCGCTGTTATAAGCGACGAGATAGGGAAAAGTGCTTTTTGTTGGTGTCGGACAAGTGTCGTCTTGCTTGATCCCAAAGGTTAAGGCTCCAACAATACCACCACACATTCCAAGGCAATGAACACCACCAAGTAATCCGGCAATAAAAGCGGTTAAATACGATATTTCAACAGGCATTATG
>JAPHSW010000123.1 GCA_026196615.1 Gammaproteobacteria bacterium
CTTTATCAATTTGGTGTAGAACCCAATTTTGAGTTCCAAAAGTAATGGGTAAGTCACTGAATAAAAATGGTAAAATCCTTAAAGACTTACCTATGAATAAGTATTAATTTGTTATTTTACTGGCTTTCTAATTCACATGAAGAACTTTCTAATAGGTATTCTACTGTTTTTTATTTTTGGCATTGCCAATGCTGGAGATGAGATTTGCATTACAGGTATTTCTGGTCTCTATTCGGTAAAAACTCCAAGTTATTCTGCAATTATTAATCATCAACCTTCAAATAAGCATGTGATGCATATCAGATTTAATAATAATAATGCTTATGAATATGCTATGTTTTTTGATAATGGAAATGGTGATGTTAAAATTTTAAGAGGAAATCTTTCTCATAATGCTTGTGATCAGGGAAATGTTTATATTAATGGTTTAACTGATGAATATGAATACGAAATCACTAAAAAATGCCCCTCAAAAGAGAGAAAAACAGGGTTTAATGTGAGAAATTTGCCCTTAAACTACGCTTCCAATCAAACTGAAGCTTCTCAATTATTAAAATTGCATAGAGAAATCAATTTAAATATAGATGAATATTTAAAAGCAGAAGTTATGCAACAATCTTTGAATGAATTCAATATAAGACGCTTAAGATAAGCATTTTTATCAACTAGTTATAAAAAAATACTCTATATTTCCTAGCATTTTAAAACCTTCCAAATACAAGAAAGATCAACTATATCTCCCTGATAGGCATAAAATATGCATCAACTTCATGTAAGAATTATTGAAATATCAACTCTACAAATCTAATTAAGATTATGCTAATATAGCAGTATAAATAGTGGATAAATATTACTAATTATCACCCTATAAAATATATAAGAAAGACAAAAATGCTTACAGAAATGAGACAAAAACAACGTAACGAATTTGAACGTCGGGTTCATGATCGGCGTCAGAATGACTTTAAGTTTAATTCAGTTCAATGGGTCAAACATGTCAGACAAACTTATGCTGCCTGGCCTAAAAAAGATCGTCGCCAGGTATCTCGCCGTGATGGTGAACGTCGACATATTGACCAGATGAAATATCAGTCAAGCTACTTTACGGACTTCAGTAGTGATTTGCTTTCAAAAGAAGAACGACTCTATTTTGATGAATTATTTACGAATTCTGATGATTGATAGCGTTTTATGTTTATGTAAATAAGTATTTTACTTCATATCTCTGTGAGAAAATGTAGAGATATAGCCTGCCACTGTGCCATTCTTTAGTTATTATTTACCTATCTCTTTCGCCATCAGCTTATCATAAATAGCCTTTAATCTTTTTTTCAATTGTCCCGATGTCAGGTGTTATTTTCTGTTCAAGACAACCTTTCCATTCAGACTTATTTTGCCTAGACTAGATTATGATGGTTGACAGGCAGCTTGTGTTAATGTAATTTCAATAGATTGTCGACAATCTTTCGATATTAAAATTATAACCTGTGGTTTGATAAGCAGAGGGGTAACTGGAATGGAAAGAAATTATAAGAATACATATCAGCAGTCGGTTGAAGATCCTGAAGGGTTTTGGGGAGAAGCAGCTGAGGAACTTGTTTGGGACAAAAAATGGGATCAGGTGCTTGATGCTTCTGAAGCACCATTTTATCACTGGTTCAGTGGTGGTATGCTCAATACTTGTTATAACGCGGTTGACCGTCATGTTGATGAAGGACGAGCCGATCAAAATGCATTAATCTATGACAGTCCTGTTACCAATACAAAACAAACCTACACTTTTCGTGAACTGCAGGATGAGGTTTCACGCCTGGCTGGTGCCCTTAAGTCTCAGGGAGTAGAGAAGGGCGATCGTGTATTAGTTTATATGCCAATGATTCCTCAAGCAGTAATCGGTATGCTTGCATGTGCCAGAATCGGTGCTGTTCATTCGGTGGTTTTTGGTGGTTTTGCGGCTGCTGAGCTGGCAACAAGAATTGATGATGCCAAGCCTAAAATTGTACTCTCAGCATCCTGTGGTATTGAGATTGAAAGAGTTATCGAGTACAAGCCTTTGCTTGATAATGCTATTGAACTTTCTAGCCATAAACCAGCAAATACCATTATTCTACAACGTCCACAGGCTGAAGCGCAGATGTTGGAAGGTCGTGATCTTGATTGGAATTCTGCTTGTGAAAAGGCTGAACCTGCTGATTGTGTGTCCCTTGCTGCCACAGATCCTCTTTATATTCTTTATACATCCGGAACAACAGGCGTACCAAAAGGTGTTGTACGTGATAATGGTGGACATGCGGTTGCAATGCTTTGGAGCATGAAAAATATTTATAATGTCCAGCCGGGAGAGATCTACTGGGCTGCGTCAGATGTAGGCTGGGTTGTTGGTCATTCTTATATTGTTTATGCACCTTTACTCAATGGTAATACAACAATTATTTATGAAGGAAAGCCCGTTTTTACGCCTGATGCAGGTGCATTTTGGCGAGTCATTGAAGAACATAATGTATCAGTTATGTTTACTGCCCCAACCGCTTTTCGAGCTATCAAAAAAGAAGATCCTAATGGAGAGCTTCTCAAAAAATATGATTTAAGCAATTTTAGAGCACTCTTTCTGGCTGGTGAGCGCTGTGATCCACCGACTCTTGAGTGGGCAGAAAGCTTACTTAATGTTCCTGTGATTGATCATTGGTGGCAAACAGAAACTGCATGGGCTATTGCTGCTAATTGTCTGGGGATTGAGCAACTTCCAGTTAAAGCAGGATCGCCTGCTTGTGCAGTACCTGGTTATCAGGTTGATGTTTTAAATAATGATGGTGAACCAGTGGAAGATGGTGATATTGGCAGTATTATGATTAAGCTGCCAATGCCTCCCGGTTGCTTACCAACCTTGTGGAATGATGATAAACGCTTTGTAGATTCTTACTTAAGTGCTCACCCAGGTTATTACTTAACTGGTGATGCAGGTTATAAAGACGAAGATGGTTATATCTGGGTCATGAGTCGTATTGATGACATTATTAATGTCGCAGGACATCGTTTGTCGACAGGTGCGATTGAAGAAGTTATTGCTGAACACCCTGATGTGGCTGAATGTGCTGTTATTGGTGCTGAAGATACGCTTAAAGGTGAGCTCCCCGTGGGTTTAATCGTACTGAAAAGTGGTGTTGAACGCTATGATGGTGAGATTGAAAAAGAAATTATTTCCTTAGTACGAGAAAAAATTGGTCCGGTCTGTGCGTTTAAAAAAGTCGTGATTGTTGCAAGATTGCCTAAAACACGCTCAGGAAAGATTTTGAGAGGAACAATGAAGCAAATAGCTGATTGTAAATCTTATAAGATGCCTGCAACCATTGACGATCCTACCATTTTAGATGAAATTAAAGTTGCACTGAAAACTATTGGTTATGCTTAATAATAATTAAATTGTCGACAATATATGTTGACAATTGATTTTTGTAGCAGTATTATCATTTTTAGAGACGGATATGTCGACAATTAAAAATATAAAACAAGCACCAATTACTATTGCTGAAAGAGTCTTTGATTCACTTTGTCAGGCAATTGTTACAGGTAAAATACCTGCAGGCAGCAAAATAAGTGAACCTGAGCTTGCTAAATACTATGAGGTAAGCAGAGCCTCACTACGAGATGCTATTGGTCGGCTTGAAGCATGTAATCTGGTAATTCGGCGTCCCAATGTAGGCGCCAGTGTTGTTTCTTTATCAGATGAAGAACTTCTTGAAATTTATACTGTTCGTGAGGCACTTGAAGGAATGGCTGCCAGACAGGCCGCTGAACAGATGAGTGAAAAGGAGTTGGATGAACTTCAGTCACTATTAGAAATGGAGAATCAAGCAAATGCCAATGACATTAATAATGATTTTCACTATGGAATTGTTATTGGCTGCAAAAACAATCGATTAAAACGTTTGTTATGTGATGATCTCTACCATTTGATGCGCATGTATCGTTATCAACTAGGTCGTGATGGTGGACGTACTTCATCTGCTTCTAAAGAACACGGCTTAATAATAGATGCTTTACGTGATGGTGATGGTGAAATGGCGGAATTATTAATGCGTCGACACATTCGCATGTCACGTAAGCATATCGAGACGCTGCTAATTAATAAAGCAGGCTGAGATTATTAAGAATCATTAACCAAAATACGAGCTGTTCAATATGAAACCAAGTGCAGATAAAAGCTTTACCCCGGGTGAAACTCTCAGAAATGCTGTAGAAGCATCTGCTCCTTTGCAGGTGATGGGAACCATTAATGCCTATACTGCGATGATGGCTGAAAAAAGTGGTGCTAAAGCAATTTATTTATCAGGTGCTGGTGTTGCAAATGCATCTTACGGATTGCCTGATTTGGGTATGACTTCTCTAGACAATGTTTTGACTGATGTTCGTCGGATCACGTCTGCTTCTGATTTACCTCTCCTGGTTGATATTGATACAGGATGGGGAAGTGCATTTAATATTAGTCGTACAGTGAAAGAAATGAGTCGTGCTGGTGCGGCTGGTGTTCATATAGAAGATCAGGTGCAAACCAAACGTTGTGGTCATCGACCAGGCAAAGAAATTGTCTCCCAGCAAGAAATGGTAGATAGAATCAAAGCTGCAGTTGATGCTCGTGAAAATGAACTTGTTATCATGGCACGAACTGATGCGTTAGCGGTTGATGGTATGGATGCAGCAATTGAACGTGCAGTTGCTTGTGTAGAAGCGGGTGCTGATATGATTTTTCCTGAAGCAATGAATACTCTGGAACAGTATCGTACTTTTGTTGAAGCTGTCGAAGTACCTGTTTTAGCAAACATTACTGAATTTGGAGCAACCCCTTTATTTACAACTGAAGAGTTACATTCTGTCGGTGTTAAATTGGCACTTTATCCGCTTTCAGCTTTTAGAGCGATGAATGCTGCAGCATTGAATGTATACCAGACTATACTGAATGATGGAACGCAACAGCCCGTATTACAGCAGATGCAAACAAGAGAAGAGTTGTATGGCTTTCTGGATTATCACACCTATGAACAGAAACTTGATGCGCTGTTTGAAGAAGGAAAAGAACTGTAGAACGCTACCATAGAAAATAAGTGGAGACTTGAGTTATGTCAACAGAAAAAATGACGATAGGCAGTGCCCCAAGAGCAAAAAAATCAGTTGCATTGTCGGGTGTAATGGCTGGTAATACAGCATTGTGTTCTGTCGGACGAACAGGAAATGATCTGCATTATCGAGGTTTTAACATTCTTGATTTTGCTGACAAGGCTGATTTTGAAGAAGTGGCTCACCTTTTGATTCATGAAAAATGGCCAAACAGAACAGAACTGACCGCATATAAAGAGAAACTCAAAAAACTGAGAACTCTCCCTGAATCACTTAAAAGAGTTCTAGAAGAAATTCCTGCCAGTGCTCATCCTATGGATGTGATGCGTACCGGATGTTCAATGCTGGGTACTCTTGAACCAGAAGATGATGATCATGATATGGATGCGGCTCGAACTATAGGTGATAGAATGATTGCTTGTTTTAGTTCAATACTGCTCTATTGGTGGCATTATTCTCAAAATGGTCAACAGATCGATGTTGATACAGATGATGATTCCATTGCCAGCCATTTTTTACATCTTATGCATGGTAAACCACCAACTGAATCACAAGTTCGGGCAATGCATATTTCTCTTAATTTATATGCGGAGCATGAGTTTAATGCCTCTACTTTTGCCGCAAGAGTGATTGCAGGTACAGAGTCAGATTTGTATTCAGCTGTATCTGGCGCAATTGGTGCATTACGTGGCCCTAAACATGGTGGTGCTAATGAAGCTGCCTGTATTATTCAGCAACGTTATAAAAGTGCTGATGAAGCAGAAGCAGACATTCGTGAACGAGTAGCAAAAAAAGAGATTATTATTGGCTTCGGTCATCCTGTTTATACCATCGGTGACCCACGCAATGACATGATTAAAGGTGTGGCAGAATCACTCTCTAAAGAGTGTGATGATATGCTTATGTATGATGTGGCTGCTCGATTGGAAACCATTATGTGGGACCTTAAGAAAATGTTTCCTAATCTTGATTGGTTTTCAGCTGTTTCCTATCATATGCTAGGAATACCTACCTCACTATTTACCCCTATTTTTATCGTATCCAGAACAACTGGATGGGTAGCACATGTGATTGAACAACGAATCGATAAAAAAATTATTCGACCCAATGCTAATTATACTGGACCGGAAAATCAGGTGTGGAAACCACTTGATGAACGAGACTAAATTTAATTCTAATATCAGGTACATACCAGAATGAGTTCAAACAATGTAGAAAGTAATATTCGCCCAGATGCCGATAAAGAATTGGTTGATATTGCAGATTATGTCTGTGATTATGAGGTGGACTCAGAAGAGGCGTTAGATACTGCGCGTAATAATTTAATGGATAGTCTAGCCTGTATGTTAATGGCACAGGAATATCCTGAAGCAGCAAAACATCTAGGACCGATTGTGCCAGGAACTGTAGTGCCCAATGGTGCCAGAGTACCAGGTACTCATTTTCAACTGGATCCAGTTAAAGCTGCATGGGACATTGGAGCACTGGTACGCTGGCTTGATTTCAATGATACCTGGCTTGCTGCTGAATGGGGACATCCTTCTGATAACTGGGGAGCGGTTCTGGGTTTAGGTGACTATCTGAGTCGTAAAGCAGTGTCAGAAGGTAAAGCACCAATGACTATGGAAATGCTGTTGCATTTTATGGTTAAAGCACATGAAGTTCAGGGTGTATTGGCTTTAGAAAACAGTTATAACCGTGTCGGTTTAGATCACGTTGTTTTGGTTAAAGTTGCTTCTGCTGCAGTGGCTGCTGTTATGTTGGGGCTGGATAAAGATCAGGTAATTGATACACTATCACATGCATGGGTTGATGGACAATCACTGCGAACCTATCGTCATACTCCGAATACAGGTTCACGTAAATCGTGGGCAGCAGGAGATGCATCAAGCAGGGCTGTTCGCCTGGCAATGATGGTTGCCAGAGGTGAAATGGGTATGCCCAGTGTGCTGACTGCACCTCAATGGGGATTTTATGATGTGTTATTTAATGGTGAAAAATTTAAATTTCAGCGTCCCTATGGTAGCTATGTAATGGAACAGGTGCTTTTCAAAATTTCATTCCCAGCAGAGTTTCATGCTCAAACAGCAGTTGAATGTGCCTTGAAACTGCATTCAGAAGTTGCTGAACGAATTGATGAAATTGAGCGTATAGAACTTACAACTCAAGAATCAGCTATTCGAATTATTTCTAAAGAAGGACCATTACACAATCCCGCTGATAGAGATCATTGTTTACAATACATGGTGGCAATTGGTTTACTCTTTGGTGAGCTTACAGCTGATTATTATGAAAATGAAGTTGCACAAAATCCTCAAATTGATCAACTACGTGAATTGATGAAGGTGCAAGAAGATGTTCGTTATTCTGAAGAATATCATGACCCAGAAAAACGCTCTATTGCTAATGCAATTCAAGTCTTCTTCAAAGATGGTAGCAGTACTGAAAAAGTCGAGGTTGAATATCCAATTGGTCACCGTCGTCGTCGTTCAGAAGGCATTCCTGTATTAGAGAAGAAGTTCTATGATGCATTGCATAAACGTTTCCCTCACCGTCAGGCACAGGGTATTTATGATCTTTGTTTAGATTCAGAACGTCTTAATGCAACCTCTGTTAATGAGTTTATGGATTTACTCGTTATCTAGTGTATATTGATAGTTTTGAGTCATTGTGATTAATAAAAAAAGGCAGTGTTAAATATTTAACACTGCCTTTTTTTATTAAATCGAGGTATAAAAGAAAATTTATGATGTTTGAATTAATCATGGAAGCAAAGTTTATTTACTCACAAATTATTAAGTAAAAGTGTCCTGGTTAAATTGACCAGCACACAAAATAAAATAATACTAAGCGCTTTTGTTATAGTCAGTCAGAGGCTTGTCCAATAATCTTATTTTCGGCCCCAATACAACGTGCCCTACCAGATTCTTTCGCATAATACATTCGTTGATCGGCCAATTCAACCAGAGTTTTCCAGTTTTTTATGTTATCTTCAATCAATTCGGCTAATCCCATGCTGGAGGTTAATTGTTTACCTTCAGGGCGATACCCCAAACCTTGTTCAAATATGCGATGAATAACACGTTGTGCATCATTTGTATCAGCATTAGGTAATAAGACAATAAATTCTTCTCCACCCCAACGAATAATAGAATCTCCCTTACGAGTACATTCTTTTAAGGCTGATACTGCTCCCTTTAACGAAGTATCACCTGCATCATGTCCATGCTCATCATTTAAACTTTTAAAATGGTCTAAATCAATGAATAATAAACTCAAATGATTGTTCTGTAATTGAGCCATTCGGATATAAAGTTCCAGGCTTTCAATACCTGCTCTTCGTGTCATTGCATTTGTTAAAGTATCAAAACTAGCTCGTGTTACCTGAGAAATCATATAGCGCATTTGACTGATAGAAGAGAAAAAACTGGTACCTAATAATAGTAAAAATAACCAGATAAACATAAAGGAATTACTAATATCAACTTCAGTTTCAGGATAAAGAGACCAGAAAGTAATGATAATTAATGGGAAGGTAATAATGAGTAATTCCGTAATTGTCAATGCAAAGACGGTTAATGCTGCAATGACAAGAAAAGGTAATAACGAATAAATATTAACTAATGCACCGGAAAGACCACTAAAATTAATTTCACTCAAAATTGGTGTGGCAATGAGGTAGAAAGAAGTTGGTATATATAATAAAAGTGTTAGATGAATAAATGCACTTTTAAGAGAACTACCATAACGCTTACAGTTAATGGCAATACCAATAAATAAAGCACCTGAAATAACTCTTAGAATAGCCAATTGAAACCATAAATCATAGAGTAAAAAGATATAATCAATTATGCTCCATGCGGGAACTAATACAGCAAAAATCCAGGAAAAAATAGTGGTTCTTTTGGCTAAAGTCGCAGCACGATGATTTTTTATCGGTAAACTATGAGCCTTTGATGATATAATTTCACTCCATTGTTCCCGACTAGTCAAACCAAGCAAATCAGAGAGTAAATCAATTATCTTGTTCATCATTTTTATTCTTTTATATAAAGTGAGGTTAATAAGCTAATAATTAAAAATTATCTAATGGGTTTCAAGTTACTCAGTTGGAATGGTAAAACTAAATACAAACCACTTTCTGAATGGTTTCAGCTTTAGTATTATCCATTGATTAGCACTTCCTGCGATTAATATATCATAGCCATTTTTCAGACTTAGAACCACTAATTTAGTGTATTAATCCTATAAAAATTAATAATAAGGATATGATGTTACGTTTAGAAATTAGTTTCGACATATGGGTGTTTTTTTATGTTTTAAGAATTGGTTTTTCATATTGAGCCAGAATATGAAACTGGATTAGAATAGAAGATTGTTCTTGATTTAAAAAAATCTGTTGATTGGTATGAAAAGCCAAAAAATTTAATTATCCAGTGGACTCCTTAAGGGTGACTCCGATAGACAAAATACAATATTCTTCCCTTTTAGTTTCGGTAGCCATCTACTGATTCCATGTCAAATTCAGTTTGATTGGTCTCTATACCCATCTCTTTCATTTTAGATTCGAGTTTTTGCATTTGATTTTGCAACTCAATCAACTCGTGACTGTTGTTGTCCAATTTATACATCTGCTCTGTTCCCAGCTGATAAAAACGAAGGATTTTGATGGCTTTGACGTCTCCTTGATCAGCGAATTCCTGAAGACGGTTCATCGCATTATAAATATACATTAGGTGGCGTTTCAAACGCCATGCGTACATGGCTTCTTTCATCCAGTTGGCATCTTTAAAGAAAGCATTTACTATCCAGAAGGTGATCAGTAAACCAACAAATGCACCCAGGAAATTTAGAACTATGTGGTTATTTGAATATTCGCTAAAGTAGATGACTGTAAGTCTGGCGGTAATAAAACCAATGACAATAAATATACCCATAATGATCATAGTTGATTTACGGGTCTGCTTTCGATAGTGAACCGGGTCAATCTCTTCAATCTTAAACATGTTATTTCCAAGCTTGGCTAAATGAGAAAGTGATTTTACTGGTATTTTATCTGGCTGTCATCTATCGGAGGTTCGCATGAGCAGACAAGTTACATAACAGTCTTTAGAAACATTATAATCTCATGATGACTAAAGTTGAATTAAGGCTTTCTGGAATATGCTTGTTTTATTAAATATTTGTTATTACAAAGATTCATTAATCCATTTAGATAGCATGTTGAGTAATTCTTCGGGATTGATTGGTTTAGTTGTGTAGTCATTCATTCCTGCAATGAGGCATTTATCTCTATCTCCACTCATGGCATTGGCTGTCATAGCAATAATGGGTAAACTCTTAAATTGATGCTGCTGACGAATCAATTCAGTAGCTTCTAGTCCACCCATAATAGGCATTTGAATATCCATTAATACGGCATCATAATTTTGTTCTTTGAGCTTATTGATAGCTTCCTGACCATGATTAGCGATATCAACAATCAGACCTGCATTCTGGAGAATTTTTTTAGCGACTAGTTGATTGACTTTATTATCTTCAACCAACAGAATTTTACAATCTACAATACTTTCTAAATCTTCTTTTTCCAGTCCGTTAAGATTATTATAATCATCGAATGCTTGTGTATTTGTAATGCCAACGTTAATAGTAAAGTGAAACGTACTACCTGCATCAACTTCACTTTCAACCCAAATTTTTCCACCCATTAATTCTGTGAGCTGTTTGCTGATAGCCAAGCCTAAACCTGTACCACCATATTTTCTTGTTGTTGATGTGTCGGCTTGAATGAATGAGGCGAAAATATTCTTCAATTGGACATTTGAAAGTCCAATGCCAGTATCTTGAATTGAAAATTGTAAAGTGGCTGAATTGTTATGCTTTTCCTTTATCCTTGCTAATAAGCTTACTTTTCCTTTTGCTGTAAATTTAGCAGCATTATTTGTCAGATTGATTAATATTTGTTTTAATCGAAGTGGATCGCCAAGTAAAATATCTGAAGTTTCACCCTCCTGAATGACAGACCACTTCAAGTTTTTTTCGTTTAGCTTAGGTAAAATCATGACCTCAATATCCATTAAGATGCTAGACAATTTAAATGGAATGGATTCAATGGTCATTTTTCCTGCTTCAATTTTGGAAAAATCTAGAATGTCATTAATAATACCCAATAAACTTGTTGCCGCTGTATCAATTTTATTGGTGTAATCTTCTTGTTCCTGAGTTTGCACTGTATTTTTGTTGAGATGGTTTAGACCAATAATTGCATTCATTGGAGTTCTTATTTCATGACTCATATTGGCCAGGAAATCACTTTTTGTTTGAGTTGCTTCTTCAGCTTGTTTTTTTGCAATCATCAGATCAGATGTTCGTGCTTCTACTCGTTCTTCAAGTAGCTGAGTGGATTTTTTTAACTCCACATTTTTTCTTAAAATAACGGTCTTATCTTTCATGATAAGCCAAATAACAAAAACACCTAAAATGCAGATAAGAACTAAATTAATAATCAGTTTCTGGTTAATGGTATTACCTAACTGCATATTGTTAAGTCTAAATTTTTCAGAAGATTCCTGAGTCTTTTCTTCAAGGTATTTTATATAAATTTGCATGACCGTTTGACTTTTAGTCTGATAAATAAACACATCATCAATCATAAAAGAAATTTTTTCTTCAATCGGTTGGTCACTGTGGAGTATTTCTCCAAAGCGAATTTGTGATTGTCTTCCTTGCCTGGTGATGTCTGAAATTTGTTTAAGAAAGTTTTTTTCATTATTATCCAGTTGCTTTGCATTCAAATTAATATTTAACTGAATATAGTGGCTTCTTAACGTGGAAATGTCCTGCAAAATGTCATCCAGTTCAAATTCATCTTCTGCCTTCACTGTTTTTAATAATTCACGAGAAATCTGTTCAACAACATTGAACAGACCCATAACAATAATATACTTTTCATAGGTTTGTTGATGTTGTTCCCATGAGTAATCAACCTGTTTTGTTAAATCCAGTCGGGAAAGAAAAATATTTGCAGTTAAAGCAAAAATCACAAAGAAACTTGAGCTTAAGAGGAGGAATGTTTTATGCATAAAGTGGTTAAAATATAAGTAAGACCTAATGACATAATTTGTGTGACTAGCTTCAAGGATAGGAAACAAAATGACTTATTTCAATTAATAAATTAAAAAAGATGATATTGTTGAAGCCTGGATTAAACACGTGAAAGAGGTGATAAGTACATAGGTAACAGCTGCTTTAGAAGCAATATTTTTTTATCATTGGTTGTTTATTAGACATGTGAAATAGCAGAAGAATAATATTTACTTTTGTCTCGTATTAACTATGATAAAGTAATGATATTATAAATCTGATGAGTCTTTCATCTTCACCAACAGTAATTTATTTAGGGGATACAAACATGTCTATTGATGGGATTTGGGTTTTGGAAATAGCAGGTGTTTTTGGATGGGAACGGTTGTCTACTGTTTTTTTAGAAAAAGGGCGTTATTTGGGTGGAGGCCCTGTTTTTTTCACTCAGGGAAAATATGTTGTGAAAAAGAATAAAGCTACATTTGATCTTCAAATTACCAAGCATAAGAGTAGAGATAGAACTGTTGTTTATGGTGAAATTCGTAAACAATTTTCAACACAAATGAAAGCAAATATTAAAAAGGACAAAATTGTAGGTACTATGCGTCTGGTAGGTGCTAAATCAACTGCTGAAAAATACCATGTTCGATTAATAAAAAAGAGTGATTTACCTAAAATCTCTAAGTGAATAAAAGTATCTATCGCTATTTGAATCCAGGCAGGAAAATTGATAATGGCTAAAAAAATAAAAAAACTCAGTAATAAAAAATACGAACAAGAGTTATACAAGCTGCAAGTTGAGTTATGTAAACTTCAGGAGTGGGTAAAGCTCAAAGGTCTAAAAGTAATTATAATATTTGAAGGTCGTGATGCAGCTGGTAAAGGTGGTGTTATTAAGCGTATTTTAGAGAGGGTCAGCCCTAGAGTGTTCCAGATTAATGCTTTGCCTGCTCCGACAGAACGTCAAAAAACTCAATTATACATGCAGAGATATATTGAGCGTTTTCCTGCTGCAGGTGAAGTTGTTTTATTTGATCGCAGTTGGTACAACCGTGCTGGGGTTGAGCGAGTTATGAACTTTTGTACTGATGAAGAATACTATAAGTTTTTAAAACGTACCCCTACAATGGAACAGGCAATTGTTGATGATGGTATTATTTTAATCAAATACTGGTTTGATGTTAGTCAGGAGGTGCAGGCTGAACGTTTCCAGAAGCGCATTGATGATCCTCGAAAACGATGGAAATTGAGCCCCATGGATATGAAGGCTCAGGAACTCTGGAATGAATATACAGAGGCTAAAGAAAAGATGTTTCTGGCAACTGATAGCAAACATGCTCCCTGGTTTGTGGTCAATTCTGATAATAAAAAAAGAGCTAGACTTAATTGCATTTCCCACTTGTTGAAACAAATTGACTATGAGGAAATACCGTTTAAAAAGCCTAAGATTAGTAAAAATAAAAAAAGTAAGCAGAAGCCAATGAAATATAAATATACTTATGTTCCTGAAAAATTCTAATCTTCCTGTAATTAATCTTTCTGTAATCAATCGTACTGTGGTTAACTAAAACATGCTTGAACTTAAATATAAAGAACTGCCTTATGGCATTACATGCATTGAAAGCTGGTATCAAAGTGAAGGTATTGCCTGCTGTTATTTGTTGGAATCCGATGGTCAATGTGTATTAATAGATACGGGTACGGCTCGTACCACACCATTGATCATGGCATTATTAGAAAAGCGTTCGATCGCCAAAGAGCAGGTAAAATATATCATTCCTACTCATGTTCATCTTGATCATGCTGGTGGCGCTGGACAGCTGATGGCAGAATTACCAGAGGCACAACTAGTGATCCATCCCTTTGGTGCACGGCATATGATTGATCCCAGCAAGCTACAGGCAGGTGCGACAGCTGTTTATGGTGAAGAAGCATTTAATCAACAATTTGATACATTATTACCTATTGATGCTACACGAGTTATTGAAATGGAAGATGGCATGGAGCTTGATTTAAATGATCGAATTCTTCATCTGATTGATACCCCGGGACATGCCAGACATCATTTAACAGTCTGGGATGAAAAATCTAAAGGCTTGTTTACCGGTGATGTGTATGGTGGTGGGTATGCGGAAGTACACTCCAGTAATGGTCGCTACCTTATGCCTGTCACTAGCCCGGTGCAATTAGATCCACCGGTTTGGCATGAGACTATCGATAAACTCCTGACATTTAATCCTGAACGAGTGTTTTTAACTCACTATGGCATGCTTGAAAACCCTGAAAAGTATGCCCAACAACTCCATAAAGATCTTGATGCCTATGTCGAGATGGCCCAAGGTCTAAATGCCGAAAATCGTTATGAAAATCTACTTGAACAGATTACTGACTACCATATGAAAAATATCCAGGCTCATGGTTGTGATTTACCCAGGCAAGAATTTGAACGCTTAATTGCGCCTGATTTAGTATTATGTGCACAAGGCTTAGATATTTGGATGCAGAGGCAAGAAAAAAGCTAGCACAGTCTTCTTAACGAATCTTTCTTATTATGAGATGATTATTCTCAGATAAGAAGATTCGCCTAAATTTATTGTCTCTGATACAATCGTTTTTTTCTTATAATGACCTTTTTTCTATTGCATGTTTTTTTCTGAACAACGCCAACAATTTTTTAAACCTCTGACCAGCAAATACCGTGAACAGGTGATTGAGTGCCTGCGCTTGTTATATGATCGTCTTTATAGCGCCAATGCTGACTATGGTGAATCTCTTAGGCGTAATCAACTCATTGAAATCTTTGAAGAAGCTCTGGCACGAGCACCTGTAATAGAACAAGAAACCGATAAAAATGATGATGCAATTGATGAATCATCAGTACCTCGCTTTAAAAATACCCGTGAGCAAGCGAGTTGGATTTTAAACCTCCTGATTGATAATGGCTGGATTGAAAAACAGGTTGATCAAGTCACTTTTCAGTCAACCTATCCTTTTAGCCGAATGGGGCGTTTGTTTACACAACCACTGGTTGAAGCAAATCAGACCAAGGTGCGTACTCGTCATCGAAATACTCGTAATACCCTCAATGCATTGGAAGCTTTTCTTAGTCGAGGAGAAGTGCATGACTTATTGGATGCCTATGAATATTCTGAGCGGATTATTGCTGATTTCAGTGATGTGATTTCTGAATTAGAAGAACGTAAAAGAGAATTAGTGAAGGAAGTTGAGGCACAGGTTCTAGTACAACAGGCTTCTGAACACTTTTTTGACTTTATGGAAAAACGTTTTCAGCCTGATCTATCCATTCGTTTTTCTGCAGACAGTGTTGAAAAGCACCGTGATCAAATCGAGCAAGTGATTGGTAAAATTCGTCGCAAACGAAAAGAATTTAAAAAACAGGCAGAGACTCGACTCAGACAAGTGGCACCAGAATTGCTTTATGCGCCGGATCAATCTGTTTTGTGGACGATTCTTGATACCATCGAACTGCGTATGCAAAAAGCGGCTGAAACCATGCTGCCTGCTTTGCGTAGAGCATTACAGAGTTTTACTAAGCGTGCAGATATTATTATTCGTCAAATCGCTTATTTAGGTGGACAAAACCAGAGTGATGTTTTGTCGGTCTGTGAGCACTTGAAAAACATCAATGATAATGAAGCTGAAGAACGTTTCCAACGTGTTGCCGAACAAATGTCACCCCTTAGTTTAAGGTTGATTGATCCTCAGCAAAATGTACTGACAGAACGACACCCCAAACGAATTGTTGAAACTGCTATTGCGGATGAAGAGCCTCTGGATGAAAATGCACAACGTGATCTCATCATCCAGCAAACCTTAGATCAGGCTTTCTCCATTCGTAATCAGGATCTAAAAGAGTATATGTTGCATGCCTTACAGACAAGTCAGCATATTAACACTTCTGATTTACCCATAAAAAATGCCGATGATTTACTGGCCATGGCTCATGCTATTGAGTTGGGTGCTGTGAATCAAATGAGTTCTGAATACACATTTTGTGTTGAACCCGTTGGTCAACTTAATAAAAACACTTACTTTAAACAATTTGATGAGTTTTCTATTTCAGTCGTGAAAACCTTGAGTCAAGAAGATGAGCAGAACCTTAAATGATCAGTGATCTCTTTGCCGAACAATTAGAAAAAAAGAACTACAGTCTAGAAGAATTTTCAGAGTTATTGATCCGCTTACTGGATTATGGTGTTTTATGTCGTGATGAGAGCCAGGTAGAAGAGCAGCTATATGATCGGTTTCTACAACTCAAAAATTTGGTTGAAGATTATTTGCTTATGATTGGTATTCGTTTACAACATGATGAACGTTTTCATTTTGTCCGTATTTATCCCCCCGGTGCACAAGTTCCAGGGCTTCCTGATGAAGTTGATCAACCCTTCAATAGTGGTTTTCGTCAACGTTTATCACAACAGGATGTTGCAGTGATTTTAGTCTTGCGTGCAGAATACGACAAATCTCTACGTGAAGGTCAAATGGATGAAAATGGCTGTGTCATGATATCTATGGAAGCCTTGAGTATTGGTATGCGCAATTTACTTAATCGCACTCTACCAGAAACGTTAACAGAACGAAATCGTCTGCTGTTGCGCTTAAAACAATTGCGCTTGATTCATTTCAAAATGGATGATGATGAAGAGCAGGAAGACTACTGGCTTAGAATTAGACCCACAATTACCAGCTTCGTAAGTGAAGAGGCATTGTCCATCTTATCTGGAGAAAATGCACCTGTAGAAGCAGAACTTACTGAATCTGAGAATATTGAAGAAGCGGAATAAACCAATCTATGTTTGCAAAAAAAGTCATTTTTATTAATTGGGGTAATGTCCCTCTGCTGGACTTTGAATTCGGCCCTATTAACTTATTCTCAGGTGGTAACGGTTCAGGTAAAACCACAGCTGCCGATGGTATTCAAACTATTATGACGGCAGCTCATGAGAACCTATACAATTATAATCCTGGCCAGGATGAAACGACGCAACGTGGACGAAGAGGTAAGCAAGTTCGGACTCTGGCCTCTTATGTCCTGGGATGTGATGATGGTAGTTATTCTCGTCCCTGGAATACTGATGGCTATCTGATTGCTGTCTTTCATCCTACACATGGTGAAACAGCTGAACCTTTTACTGCGGTAATGGGAATTCGAGCCCATGTTGATCAGTCGGGTAATAAAAAACAGGCAAGACAGGATGATCTAACCTTCTTTATCCTTCAAGGTGAGATGTTAGAGCAATCAGACTTTCTTCAGGATAATGCATCAGGGAAAGAAAGTCATATTGTGCCTCTTACAGAAATTCAAAATCAGTTGCAACAAAAATACGGTGTTAAAACAGTTGAGCAGTATGGCAAAAAGCGTCCCTACTTAAGGCGTTTGTATGCGGCGCTAAGAGGAAAAACAGATGCGGTTTCTGATAGGGAGGCGATGCATGCTGCAAAAACATTTTCATCATTTATGGCCTATAAGCCTGTAAAAAGCATTAATGAATTTGTTGCTCGTGAAATACTGGAAACAAAAGACATGGGGGATGCGATTCGTGATATTTCTGAGTCGATGAAAACCATTCATGGTATGGAGGAAGATGCACGTTTTATTCTTACCTCTATTGATCTGTTGAACCAAACAGGAAAATACTGTCATAACTATATTGATCATTGGGTTGAGTTAATTGTTAATCATTATACCGAAGCCAAACGACAGTCTTTAGTCAATCAAAGTGCTTATCTAAAAGCAAAAAAAGAACAGCAACAAATTGCTTCCAGTATCACTGATCGTGAGAAAAAAGTGATTATTACTGAGGATCGTCGTAAGCAGGCGCATCAGGAAATTGTTTCACTGGAAGCTCAACGTCAGGGCATTAAAGCACTCAAAGATAAAGATGATTTACTTGCAACGATTGATCAACATAATGCTCAATTATCAGAACAAAGCAAACCCTTATTAGAACAAAATTTTTTACTGACCAAAAATACTGAAAACAGCGCTGCTTTATTAGAAGCATTGAAAAAAAGTTCTTTGGGTGTTGAACTGACGGGGTTTGATAGCAAAGATTTACTGGCACAAGTACGTAAAGTTGTGAGTCTGAAAGAAAAATCTGAAATTGATCTTCATAGCTTGTTAGGTAGTGATTGGGTTGATATTTCACCTCTGGAAAATCATCTGGATAATGCGTTAATTGCAGAGCAGGAACATAATCGATTAGTCATGTTGTTGCATAGTAGTGAATTTGGTCTTGTTAAAGATTCACAAAGTAAAAGAAAGGTGGGAATTAGCTTACGTGATCAGTTGCAACAACTCCTGACTCGACAAGAAAATGTGCTACAACAAACACAACATAAAATGCAGCAAAAGCAGCAAGAAATTGATGCCCTGCATTCTCATAAAATAACCTATCCTCACTATGTACAAATAGCACTGAGTGCAATTGAGCAACAATGCCCAGAAGCTGATCCCAGAGTTTTATGTGATTATATCGAGGTATTAGAACCAGAATGGCAAATGTCCATTGAAGGTTATC
>JAPHSW010000071.1 GCA_026196615.1 Gammaproteobacteria bacterium
AAACAAGGGTAGCTGTTCAGCAATTTTTTGACGAGCAAAAGCTTAGAGCAGATCAAATTATACAAGTAAAAACTGTGTCTTTACCTGCTAGAGTAATTGCATACCAATATTATGGTGAATCAACAAAAGGTTTTGATTTAGCTAATTTAAATGAAGACGCAAATAACTCATTTTTAAATGGTAATATTGAGGTATTTACTAAATGACTATTGAATTACAAGTTAATGGTAAACAATACTCTCAATTTAAATCTGCTGAGGTTACAATACGAATAGACGCGTTAAGTAATACATTTAATTTTCAGGCTACTGCTAGCAAAGGGTTACCTCTACCTTTTCAAGGAGGGGACGAATGCAAAATAATAGTAGATAATACTACTGTACTAACTGGAAGTATTGAAATAGTTGAAGTAGATTATAGCAGTGGTAGCCATTCAATAGCTTTAAGCGGTCGAGATAAAACAGGAGACTTGTTAGATTCAACGCTAGACTCTATTTCTGATATTAATGCACCAATTACATTAAAAAAATTAATAGAAAAAATAATAAGCACCTTAGGATTAGATATACAAGTTATAGATACGGTTAATCCAGCAAGTTTTAATAAAGCAGAGGATATAGCATCTCCTGAACCTGGTCAAAGTGCTTTTTCTTTTATAGAGCAATACGCTAGAAAGAGGCAAGTACTTTTAACATCAAATGCAAATGGAGACATTGTAATAACTCGTGCTTCTGGTACAAAGATAAATGCTTTTTTACAAAATGTTATAGGGTCAAATAGCAACAATATTATAAGGGGTAACGTGTCCTACGATACTACTGGACGATATAACAAATATAAATTTGCAAGTAGTTTAAATACTACAGCTTTAAATTTTGCAGGCTTTGTTCCTATTAAAAATGTAGTTAGCCAAAAAGGAATATACACGGATGCCGCTATTAGAGCAGGACGCCAATTAGTTTTGGTATCAGAAGATGCTTTTAGTGATAAGCAAAATGCAGACAGAGCTAAATGGGAAGCCAATATTCGTAAAGCAAGAGGGCGTGTATACTCAGTAACAGTAGAAGGATTTACTAATCAAATTAATGAATTATGGGATATAAACACAGCTGTTTTAGTAGTTGATGATTTTGCCGGTATAAATGCGTATATGCTAATTAATTCTGTTACCTATTCTTACTCATTAGATGAAGGCAGTATAACAACACTTGGTCTTGTCAATGAAAATGCGTATACGCTAACTTTAAGTGAACCAAAAGTGGAGAAAATTGCACGTGGACTTTTTGGATAAATTAAAAAGCCTAATCGGTTTTGGTCAGATAACAGGGCCCGCTGATAATACTACTCAATTTCCAATACAACAAATGAGCTTTAAAGATAAGATTGTTAATGTTATGCAAATATTCCCTTATGGCTTATATGGGAATATTCCTTCAGATGATGCGTTAGGCATTATATTTGCTATAGATGGAAATAAAAATAATAAAGTAGCTTTAAGTTTTACCCCACAAAAAAGGCCTGTTGATTTAGAACAAAATGAGGTAGCATTTTATCATCCTTATACTGGAGCGTTTATTAAGCTAAGAAATAATGGAGACTTAGAAATAAATACACAAGAAGGGGTAGAAACACCAGGTAAAGTAATTTTAAATTGTGCTAATTTAGTTGTATCTTCAGAAAAAGATATAGATATTGCCGTGGCCTCTGGTGGTGTAGTAAACCTTGACGCTGATAAAATAAATTTAGGCAAAGCAGGTAATCCTATTGCAAGAACTGGTGATGCGGTGTCAGTTACTGTAACTGGTGGCTCAAGTGCTGGCACATATACTGGAACTATAACAGGAGGCGGGGTTAATACTTCCCTTTAGTTTTTATGACAACAGATATAAAGCTAATACAAACTGACAATGTTTATGATATTGTATTTGATGACAATGGGGATATTGCCAACGGTGACTTTTTAGATTCTATTCTTATATACGCATTATTTGGTGAAAAGCGTGCATCAGAATCAGAAGTACCAATAGCAAGTATGCGACGTGGGTGGATAGGTAATGAAGGAAAAACTTTTGAAAACGGATCTAAGTTATGGCTATTTGAACAATCAAATATAACGCGCGCGGTGTTAAACGATATTCAAAGCACTGCGTTAGATGCTTTAACTTATTTAATTGATGATGGGTATGCGGTAGATATAGAGGCTTCTGCCGTTTTACAAAATAATCAAGTTGTTTTAAATATATTAATTTATATTACACAATCAAAAGTAGAAACAAGATTTTTTGTACTTTGGCAAAATACAGGATCAAACTAATGGCACTATCAATACCAACAAATGCGCAAAGTTTAGAAAATAGAAGTAAAACAGATATACAACGAAATGCTCCTGGATCTAAACCTCATTTAAAAAATTCTTTAGTTGGCGCTATTGCTACGGCTAACGCTAATAGAGTTTATGATTTTTATGGTCAATTAGATTTATTACAATTTTTACTTATGCCAGATACCGCTACTGATGAATTTTTAGAGCGTTGGGCAGCAATATATGGTTTACAACGCCTTGCAGCAACAAAAGCAACAGGCACTATTATTGCTAATGGAACAGTTAGCTCTAATATTAATATTGGAACAGTA
>JAPHSW010000274.1 GCA_026196615.1 Gammaproteobacteria bacterium
ATCTTTGCTTGAAGCAGATAAGAACGCTCAGGTGCTTTTATCAAAGGCAAAATCTTTGTGAAAAAAATTAATTTCTTTCTTATCTTTAATTTATCTTTCTTCTTTTGTGTGAGTGCCTACGCTCAATTTTGGTCTTTTTCCACGCCTATTGATATTACTCAGGGCAATGTAGATAAGGTCTTTCACCATTTAGAGTCAGCGGGTCGTCGCAATATAGCAGTTTCCTCAAATACAATTGCTGTGGTCTGGGAAGATAATCGTAGTGGCAATCCTGCAATATATCTTGCCCTGAAAAATAAAGATGAGGACAAATTTAATATTGAGTTAAAAGTCAGTGGCCAAGGTGAAGCTTACGAACCCAGTATTGCTTCAATGACTGGAGGTCGTTTTGTTATTAGTTGGGAAGAAGATACTAAAATAGCTGTTCGTATCATCAATGCATCACAGTTAAAAGCAACACAGCTTTCAACTGTGCTACAGCTTCCTGCAAAAGAGGCCACGCAATCTGGTTTAACCGTTCATGGGAATCAGATTTTTGTTTCCTTATCAGAACGCAAAGAACGTTTTAACCAAATTCAGCTTGTACAACTTGAAGTTGATCAGCAGGCTCACTTGAAATTAATAAAAGATTGCCGTGTTGATCCTGAACCCGTTAAAAATGAGCAATTGTATCCCACTACCGTTATTATTGATGACCGCATAATGGTTGCATGGGAAGATAGGCGTATGGGGCATACCATTATTATGGGTAGTTTGAGTCAGTCAGGTGACTTTTGTCAGTTTGCTAAACCCCAACGTATTAGTCAACGTCCAGGAAATCGTAAACTTCCTTATGGCAAGGGACATGGTGTTTCAAGAGTTGCACTTGCTAAACTCAATCATTCAGAAGTTTTGGCTGCATGGGCTGATAAACGAAATTTTCGTGAGGGTTATGATATTTATGCTGCAGTTTATGACAAATTAGGTGTATGGGGTGTGAACCGACCAGTACAAGATGAGTTTGGTGGTATTGCGCGTCAGTGGCATACAACGGTGGCAGGGCATCCTGATGGGTATCATGTTGTTGCATGGAGTGATGAGCGTGAAAGTCATTCAGACATTTTTTTTAGTTGGCTTGATAATGGTGAATGGAGTGAAGATTTACCCATTCCAGGAGCTTCGGGCGAAGGGGAACAAACCCACCCATCGATAATCTTGGATGATGAGGCTAATCTTCATGTAGTCTGGGTTTTACGCAAAGAAGTTGGTGGTACTACTCGCATTAGATATATGCTGGGTCGTTTGATTTAAAAAGCAATTAATTACAAATGAACAGGAATATTAAAATGAAACAATTAATAATAAAACAAGTACTAAGTGGATTGATTTTTTCTTTTTGTAGTCTATCGGTACTGGCAAGTGATGTCATTACTGAAAAAACAATTGGAATGGAGCTTTCCCGGGATATTGCAAATGAAACGATCATAGCTTGTCGTAAAGATGGCTATCATATTAGTGCTGTAGTTGTTGATCGTTTTGGTTTAATACGAGCTGCATTACGTGATGATAGAGCGTCACATTTTACATTAGAAATTGCTGAACGTAAGGCTAATATGAGTGTCATGGCATGGACGGATAGTGGTGCATTTAAAAAAGCACGATCAGATATACAGCAAGAACTAAATCATATTGAAGGGCTTATTGTTATGGAAGGCGGTATTAAAATTGTGGCCGGTGGTTATAATATTGGAGCCGTGGGAGTCAGTGGCGCGCCAGGTGGAGAAAAAGATGCTGCTTGTGCAAAAAAAGCACTGGATAAACTCGCAGAACGTATAGAGTTTTCTATTGATGAATAAATCTTGTACTTATGTGAAAAATAAGTACAAGATTTTAAGTTATATCAATCGTCCCATTGACCAAATCCAGGGATGCGAATGTCATGTTCATTGAATGAACCTTTTTCTGCATTCGTATGACATGCATTACAGTGGCTAAAGCTTTTTACTTTGTTATTAGCCGTTACCATGCGTTCAGGTATTTCATCATGTTCATGTATAAAATAAGGTGTTTTTGAAATACGCGTTGGAATATTTTTAGCACTGATGAAGCGACTGAATTTTCGAGAGTGACGATAGTTTGATTGCTCTGAACTATTGTTTAATAAAAATTTACTAATAGATTGATGAGTTTTATTATCAAGTTCAGCATTATCTCCAAAATGATTTTCAAGCTCTGACATGAGCTTTTCCCATGAAGCAGAGGTTAACAAACCAGGAGGATAGGCCATATGACAACTGCCACACTCTTCCTGATAAACAAGATTAGAGACAGCAGCAATACCAGTTGAGTGGCGCTCATAGTCTTCAAATTTAGTTAAAGAAAAATCGCTATCACTCCAGACGATGGGAAGAGTGACAAAGCCAATTGTAAAAATAACTGCTGTGATCGCAAGTGTGTTTTTCATGTTGAATCCTATAAGTTAGTTGAACTGTTTATGTAAACCAGAAAGTTTGCTTTTTCCTGTGCAGTGCATTCTCGTCCCATTGTCCATTTGCAATTACGTTTAAACCATTTCTCAATTTTATTAATCTTTGTTAAGCGCTCTGGATTAATTGTGGGCGCCATAGGTTTTATAAGTTTATTGGTTTTAATATGTTTTCCTGATACTGTTAAATCTTGTGTATGACATGATGAACAGCTGCGTTCTCGAAATTCACCTTTATTTGTAAATTTCTTTTCCCATAAAAGCTGGCCCTGTTTGATATCAGCAGTGCTGGCGCCTTGTGTAACATAAGTCTTCATTAATTCATTCACGATGTTATTTTGTGCAAAAGTGAGACTTACTGGTAAAAGACATAGAGAGCTTGTTAAAAGAAGTAACTTTTTCATTTTTTTTATTCCTTAACCTAAATTGGTTTTATTTTTTTTGAAACCAGATAACATTGAAGAAACAAGATTTTCTTTATGAATAATACTTTCTACAATCACACCCAGGATATGAATGAGTATCAGAAATAAGGTAAAGTTGGCAAAGAACTCATGGGATTCTTCAAGAGGCTCAGACCAGAATCCACCAGCCTGGCTAAACCATAGTGCAGCGGGGCCTGCTAATTCTTCTGCCCCCAACAAAATAACACCACTAATGACTGTTAAAAATAAACTTATCATTAAAGTTATAATCATTGCCCCGCCTGCTGGGTTGTGACCAAGATAACGTTTGGCTCTTAAGTTAAACGTGTCTTTTATAAATCCAATTATTGTTGCTGGCTTATAGATAAAATTTGAAAAACGAGCGTAAGGTGTACCAATGAACCCCCATAAAAAACGTATTGAGATAATTCCAAAAATTAAGTAACCAGACCAGATATGGATGCTAAGAAAGTCATCGTCTATTACGTAAGCTATAAAAAAAGCACTGACTAAGGACCAGTGAAAAAATCTTACTAATGGATCCCATACTTTAATTTGAGTTGTATCGATCATGATGAGTCTTCTCCTGTGATATTATGAAATAATCCTATCAGAAGAAGATGAAATGGAACTGAATACAGAATATTAACCTAATAAATTTTTATGCCTGTTGCAAAAAAATAGGGGTTAATAACTTATTTAAAACCTTGTATGAAATGATGGTGAATTTTTTAGATGGTTTTAAACTATTATGAAGAGCAGTGCTTCTTAGATAAAGCGGATTCTTTTTTTATTAATAGGCGGTGAGCCTCATCAACAGAGGAACAGAAGTCAACCAGGTGATCTTTGAAATAAGTTTCTTGAGCTTGGGATGGAAAATGGATGTCAGCCATATGTGTAATAACATAGATCACTTTATTATGGAGACAGTTATGTTCTATAGAATATTGAAAAGCATCGTCAGAAAGAAAATTTTTACCTGATTTAAGACAAATGGTATCAACAGGTATTTGCACGTCGCAATCTTCAATAGCATCATGGATACCATTGACATCATTCATATTTATTTCACCATCAGCATAAATATCAACTAAAATGATATTGTCTTTTTTATTATATAAGCTGACAATTGCTTTGCCTGTATCAATTTTCATTTCTACTCTCGAGTGCCTAATAGAATTAAACTGCTTGATTAAATACTATTTAAATATAATTATATCACCATAATATGAATTGAACCTGAAAAAAGACCAATTATTATTTAAGAATAATATCCTATAATTTATTTAGGTTGCATTGCTCGAAAAAGTGCACTGCATGTGCTTTCTGATGTTTTGTAGTCAGTTAATTCAACTAATTCAGGTTCTATAAAGCTTAAACTTGGAATTGTTAATATTCATTCATCAGAAGAGATAGTTCCCAGAATATGGTTATTCTGTTAATTTTGTATACAAAATAATCAATTATTGCTCAATGTGACTCTTACTTTAAGAGCTCATTCTTGTCCATAAGTAATATAGTATTAATTTGTATCTATATTTGTAATGATAGAAATTTCAATATTTAAGATTTAAATAACTATTTTACTGACATCGTGTTGTAGAACCATGATTTATCATATTTCAAATAACTCTACTAGTGACTTAATTGAACTTAACATGTTAAGCTCGATTAAAAGCATATTTTTCTCAGTTAATTGGCTAACTACTTATTTATATTACATAAATTAAAAACCCAATGCTCTTTCAGAGAATTTAAATTTCAAGCAATTGAGGTTACTCATGAAAAAGATTTATAAACCTGTAGGAAAATTCTCTGATTTAAGAAGATTAGCAGATGAGTTATTGAGAAAAAAAGGACAAAAGTCTAAATCTTTTCCTGGTGAATTAGGCAGCATGTTTCATGAGCTACAGACCCATCAGATAGAGTTAGAACTACAGAATGAAGAATTAAAACAAGCACAGCTGGCCTTAAGCAAATCCCAGAAGAAATTTTCTGATCTCTACGACTTCGCCCCTGTTGGATATATGACAGTAAATGACAAGGGACTTATTCTTGAGTCTAATTTAACCTTAGCAACAATGTTAGGGGTTGATCGGGGAAGATTGATTGAGCAACCGCTTTCTGCCTTTATTACAAAGACTGATCAGGATATTTACTATTTTACTCGAAAAAAACTACTGAAAAGTTTGCAGCAACAGGTTTGTGAATTACGACTGCATAGTAAGACCGGTAAAGTTTTTTTTGCCCAAATGAGGCTTACTATTAGCCAGGATGTAGATGGTAATAGTGGACAGTTTAGAGTTGTAGTAACCGATATTAATGATAGCATCCTGGCTCAGGAGAAAATTAATACCCTTTCTCAGGCTATTGAGCAAAGCCCGGTATCAGTAATCATTACTGATACTGATGCTAACATTGAATATGTGAATAGTAATTTTGAACAAACTACTGGATACACACTCGAAGAAGTAATGGGTAAAAATCCTTGCTTTCTGCAATCCGGAAAAAACTCGCTGACGGATAATCAAAATATATGGAAAACATTAAATGATGGTGACGTCTGGCAAGGTGAGTTTTTAAATCAAAAGAAAAATGGGGAAACTTTCTGGGAACATGCATATATTGCTCCCGTCATATCAAAATCAGGTAAGTTGACTCATTATCTGGCAGTAAAAGAAGACATCACCTTTAGAAAACAACAACAGGAGCAAATATTATATCAGGCTAATTATGATAAATTGACTGGTTTACCTAATCGTTTTCTTGCTCTTGATCGCCTATCCCAGCTCATTAATGAAGCCAGGCGTCATCATAAATTACTGGCGTTACTTTTTTTAGATCTGGATGATTTTAAAAAAGTTAATGACACCCTGGGCCATGAAACAGGTGATCTACTGCTAAACAAAGCAGCCTCCAGATTAAGCAGTGTAATACGCAGTGGTGATACCGTTGCCCGATGGGGAGGTGATGAATTTATTATTATTTTAGGGGAATTGGAAACAAAGGATGATGTTCATTCTGTTCTAGAAAGTATTCTCAAACAATTTAGAAAAGCGTTTAAAATCAATGATCGCGAGTTCATGACGACGACTAGTATTGGGGTAACATTTTATCCTGAAGATGGAGATGGCCCTCAATTACTTTTACGCCTTGCCGATTCAGCTATGTATCATGCCAAAACTCATGGGGCCAATACGTTTTCTTTCTATAGTAAAGATATGAATGCCGAGATATCCAAACGTTTGTTAATTGAAGAACAAATGCGAGGGGCATTAGAACGAAATGAGTTTGAGGTTTATTATCAGGCAAAGATAGACATAAAGAGCCAGCAAGTGTTCGGAGCAGAAGCCTTGCTTCGTTGGCATAATGATAGCCTGGGAAATATCTCTCCCGAAGTTTTCATTCCTATTGCAGAGCAGACAGGTTTAATTGTGAGTATCGGTCAATTTGTACTCCAACAAGCACTGACAGTTCTAGCCAAATGGCAACAGGAGTATGCTATAGATTTTCAAATGGCTGTTAACCTTTCCCCCAAACAGTTCCGCGATACTGAATTGGTCAAGTTTGTTAAACAGGCATTAAATGAGACCGCAGTGACGATGAACTCTCTGGAATTAGAAATTACCGAAGGGGTATTGATGAGTGACTATAAACATGTGGATGAGTCACTATCTGAACTGAGTTTATTGGGGGTGAGTATTGCCATGGATGATTTTGGAACCGGTTATTCTTCACTCAACTATTTACGCAGTCATCACTTTGATGTGCTGAAGATAGATCAAAGTTTTATTAGTGATATTAACCTTGATTCAGCAGATCGTGAATTGGTGAGTGCAGCCATTGCTATGGGCCATAGCTTAGGGCTTAAAATTGTTGCTGAAGGTGTTGAAACGCAAACTCAATTGACTTATTTAAAAAAATTAGATTGTGATTATGCTCAGGGATATCTCTATAATAAACCACTACCTGAACAGGAAATGCTAGACTGGATGAAAAGCAGAAATGCAAAAAATGAGTAGACAAAAAAAGAATAAAAGAGAGCCAACCATGAAGAAATCTCAAACAAAACCACCATTACCTCAGTTATATATTACTGGTATCGGAGCATCAGCAGGTGGATTGGAAGCCTTTAGTACTTTTTTTAACACTATGCCTAAAGATTCTGGTATAGCTTTTGTAGTGGTGGCACATCTCGATCCAGAACATAATAGTCTTTTACCTGAATTAATCCAAAAAAAGACCCAAATGAAAGTCTATCAGGTGTTGGACAATATGAAAATCGAAGCAAATTCGGTTTATATTATTCCACCCAAAAAAGAGATTGCTATTTTAAACGGAAAACTACAGCTTCTGGAAATGGAACAACCTCATGGTTTTAATCGTCCTATCGACACATTTTTTCGTTCTCTCGCCCAGGATCAGGGACATAATTCCATTGCAATTATTCTATCCGGTACGGGTTCAGATGGTACGTTAGGCCTGCGTTCAATTAAAGGTGAGGCTGGTTTAGTTATGGTTCAAGATGCTGAATCATCAAAATATGATGGTATGCCACTTAATGCCATTGCTACAGGATTAGTTGACTATGTCCTTCCTCCTGACAAAATGCCAGAACAATTAATCAAATATGTCAATCATTTAAAAATGCAACCTACAGGTCAGTTAAGTGTAATTGATGAAAGTATTGTCAATTCATTACACAAAATATACGTCCTCTTGCGAGCCCAAACCGATCATGATTTTTCACTCTATAAAAAAAATACCATCTGTCGGCGTATCGAACGTAGAATGCATGTACAGCAAATTGATAATATTGAAAACTATGTTCGTTATCTTCAGGAAAATGAGAATGAAGTCTCAATCTTGTTTAAAGAGTTACTGATTGGCGTTACTAACTTTTTTAGAGATAGCGATGCCTATGATGTATTAAAAACTAAATACTTGCCCAATTTATTAGAGAATAAATCTGATGAGCAATCGATAAGGATATGGCTGCCAGGTTGCAGCACAGGTGAAGAGGTTTATTCTATTGCTATTATCCTGCAAGAGTGTATGGAAAATTTCAAACGCCATTTTAGTGTGCAAATTTTTGGTACGGATATTGATGAAGAAGCTATTTATGCTGCACGTACGGGTATTTACCCTGAATCCATTACTGAGGATGTCTCTTCTGAACGATTGAAAAAATATTTTACCAAGGAAGATAATCAATATCAGATTAAAAAATCAATCCGGGAAATGGTGATTTTTGCCCCACAAAATGTAATAAAAGATCCACCGTTTACTAAACTGGACTTGCTTTGTTGTCGTAATTTACTTATTTATTTTGGTGCTGAATTACAAAAAAAATTACTGCCCATTTTTCACTACAGTCTAAAAAGTGGAGGAATTCTCTTTTTAGGCTCTTCAGAGACCGTTGGTCCTTCAACTGACATGTTTGAAATTCTGGATAAGAAATGGAAAATATTTAGACGTCTTCCCAATGAAATGACAACCCAGTCAACACTCAATTTTAGTACACCGATTGTATCATCAAATATGCCAAATAAAACAAATACCACTATAGTGCAAGCAACAAAAGAAATTAACTCACTCAATTTATTAAAAACCATTTTATCACAAAGTGATATGTCGGCACGTATTGTGATTGACAGTCAGGCCAATATTATCTATATCCATGGTCGGACAGGGCATTTTTTAGAGCCAGCCGAAGGTGCAATAACTAACAATGTGATTGAAATGGCCCGCTCAGGGCTTAAAGCTGGACTAAGCAATGCCATTCGACAACTGACAAATAGTGGTAAAGATGTTCAGGTTAAGGGACTACAGGTGAAAGACAATGGGGGATATTTAAAGGTTAATCTTCATTTAAAACCTTTACCTGATTTTCAAAGTGATCAACATGGTTTGATGATGGTAATATTTGAAGAACTCCCGGTGCTTGTGGAAAAAAACAGTGAGAGCAAAACTGACATTAGTTCGTCAGATAAAAATGAAGAGTTCAAGCGACTGGAAGATGAATTACAATATACCAAAGAAAATCTGCAAAGCACCATTGAAGAGCTGGAAACTTCTAATGAGGAAATGAAATCAACCAATGAAGAATTGCAGTCTACCAATGAAGAGCTACAAAGCACTAATGAAGAATTAGAAACATCTAAAGAAGAGTTACAGTCGTTAAATGAAGAGTCAACGACAGTTAATGCTGAATTGCAAAGTCGGATTGATGAGCTGATTAGTGCCAAAGATGATATCAAAAATCTATTAGATGCCACAGAAATTGCAGCCGTTTTTCTAGATATCAATTTAGGTATTCGACGTTTTACTCCCAAAGTGGTGAGTATTTTCCCCTTAACTAAAAGTGATCTTGGCAGGCCTATCAAACATTTTGCTTCTAATTTGGTGGACATTAATTTGCATGATTATGCAGAACAAGTCCTGAATGATTTATCCATGATAGAAGAGGAAGTGAAAGATAAGGATGATACTATTTATCGTATGTCTGTCAGACCCTATCGCACCATTAATAATGTCATTGATGGTATTGTCATCACTTTTGAAGATATTACCAAAATCAAGAAAATTGAGTCTGAAATAAATACTCTTTCCAGTGATTTTGAAGAACGCTTATTAATGATGTCCAAAGTCTTTATGGAAGGTGCCGACCCCATCATTATCGAAGACTTACAGGGCAAAATCATGGATATGAATATTCAGGCAATTGAATCTTATGGCTGGACTCGTGAAGAATTACTGGGGCAATCTATCAATAAGTTAATTCCGAAGGAATATCAAAAAGAATCTGAAAATCAATATCTAAACCTCAAAAATAATAAAAAAGCTATACGTAATATCAAAAGTTTTCGTCAACATAAAACTGGTAAAAAAATATGTGTATTATTGACTCTTTCCTTACTCTCTGACTTAAAAGGAAATCTTTGTGCAATAGCTTCCACTGCAAAAATCACCTCAGGTTAAATTCGTGATGTTAGTTGCAAAAAGGAAAGACTTATTAAATGTAGTTGTCACAGCAACACCTTGTTAATGTATTAATATTGTTGTTCATAAACTTTTTTTCTGATAAATAGTTTAGGCTTGAATATTTTTTAGGTGGCTTTGAATAATGTTTATTGACGACATAAAAAATAATATTTGTGTCATTGTTTATGTTGCAAAAATTTATCCATAAGATGGTTAAAATATGAAAAACAAAAAGTATTTATCAGGTAAATTTGCATATCTCAAAAGTCAGGCTGAGAAATTAATCGCAAAAGATGCGATTACAATGCCAGCTAAATTGCCTGAAAACATGCAAGAGATACTTTATGAACTTTTTACTCATCAGATTGAATTGGAACTACAAAATGAAGAATTGAGACAGACCCAGGAAAAACTGAGTAAATCTCAAAAAAATTTTTCAGACTTGTATGATTTTGCCCCCGTAGGTTATATGAGCATCAGTGATAAAGGTTTAATTGTTGAAGCAAACTTATGTAGTGCTGATATGTTGGCTATAGAAAGAGGGCGTCTTATTAAACAGTCATTATCAAATTTTATTGTTGCTGAAGATCAGGATCTTTATTATCTAGTTCGAAAAAAATTATTGGAGTCAAAAAAATCTCAAACCTGTGAACTACGCATTAGAAGAAAAAATGAGAGCCTTTTTGATGCCAATTTAAAAGCGGCTATCAGCTCTGATATCGATGGTAGTTCAGGTCAATTTCGGATAATACTAACTGATATTAGTGAACAAAAGAAAAAGGATGGCTTATTACGTAAGGAAATTGAAGAACATCAAAATAATAAAGA
>JAPHSW010000019.1 GCA_026196615.1 Gammaproteobacteria bacterium
AATGGCCTATATTATATCAAAAACTTGCAATTTTAGCACCTGTAATGAAAGAATATATCCTTACAAATCAAAGTGCTATGATTTATTCAGGTTCGACTAGTTAGTTGGGGGCTGATTAATGCCTGGAAAAACCAGACTCAGCCCATTTTTGATAGCTTGTTAGCAGTTGATATGAAAATTGAAAAAGATTTTCAAAAGTTACGAAAACTAAATCAAAACTTTGCCCAACAACAAAGATGTACTGGAGCATTATTAAAGGCCATGCGATTGGTAGAGTTTCATTCGATTGTGATTCGAGAATATGGTTTTATCGTTGCGAATCAGTTACTTTGTACGACGACTCTGGGAATTTTAAAAAAACCAATTTTACAATCACCAAATGATATCCAAGCTATAGATTCTGATGTGCAGTTTGCTCGTTCGGCACCGATTGCAACTTTGGAAGAAAAAGAATTTGGAATGCGTACGCGTATTGGTCATTTTCAGGCATTTATTCGTCATATACCTCTAGTGGGTTAAAATGTACCATGGATAGATTTATATACAATAACCGAACAAGGTATTATGCCTATTCTTAAATACGATAAAATTCAACCTCATGATATGTTACAAAATAGTTCTCAACAAAACTCTGATGGCTATAGCTATTGGTATGAAAAAGGTCATTGGGTAGAGCAGTTTTGTTATAAAAAAAATAATTGTGCCATTGTGGCTATAAATCTTCTAAGCTATTTTAAACATCAACTAGAAATTTTATTTATTATCACAATTTTTTTAATTATTAGTGCAAGCTTAACCTTTGCAATTAGTTGTCGTATGTATAAGTCTTATATGGTGCTAGGACGGCAGTTAAAACGTGGTTTAAATATGCGACAGGTTGAATGTGTCTACCAACCGATTTTTTCTATGAAAAATAATTACCTCGAAGGATGTGAAGTGTTATGTCGTTGGAGAAATGAGGATGGTGAACAGATTAGCCCTGATTTATTTATTGGGGAAATTGAAAAAAATGGTCAATCTCGTTTATTAACAAAAATTGTACTAAAAAAAGCGGTTGCCGAGTTAACTCATGCTGGTATCTTTGGTCAAATTAGGACGGCAATCAATACCTTTCCTGATGATATAGCCTCAAATCATATCAATAAACTGATAGATAATGAAGTACCTAGTGATAAGCATCATACAATTACGATAGAAGTTACTGAAAAAGAGATTGATGACTTAGACTCAGTAGTAAAAAATATCGATTCCTTGCAACGTCAACATGTTAAATTTGCTATAGATGATTTTGGTACGGGGTATTCAAACTTTCAACATCTTGCGGAACTAGGAGTCGATTACTTAAAAATTGACCAAAGTTTTGTTCGCCGAATTGAGCCCGATAGCTTGCGAGGTCAATTGGTAAACAATATGGTGAAAATTGCTCATACTTTGCAATTGAAAACGGTAGCTGAAGGAGTAGAGAAGCAAGAACAATTTGATTTGCTGAAAAAAATGGGAGTGGATTTTAGTCAAGGTTATTTACATGCGAAACCTATGCCTATTGAAGAATTTTCAGACTATGTAAAAGGTCATATCAAACCATTCTGATGAAAAACCAAACGCATCAATGTATATAATATGTAGAAATGATGGTGACAAATTAACTGATAGTTTAACTTTTTCACAACTAAGTTCTTATGGTTGGACGGTTACCTTAAAAGATAACATTTTTAAAGCTTCATAGTTTTAATTTTATCAATGTGTGTTTTGTCATCACCTTTGTATGCAGGGTCTGAGACAGGGCTGGTCAGATTTGAGCATGGCCAATACAACTCCAGCAAGTCATCAGCAGGTTATACCTTTTTTATCTCGATGGAGGGCAAGAACAAAGTCCCCCTGCATGCGCAATTAGGTTAAATGGAGAACGCTGGGTTATTAATAACGATTGGCCAGCAGCCAATATGCAAAAGGTGTATTACTAGCTGCAAAAGCATCAGGAAAAGAAGTCACTATGGAAGGTAGTAATAATTGTAATGTGTGGGGGGATTCAGAAACCGCACGAAATCTGTTTCTTAAATAAGCTAATTTCTAACAAAAAAGTGTTGTATGAAAACTGAAAGCGCTAACCCAAAAGACGGCCCAACACTTTTAGTTTCCTCAAACCTTGGCGTTAGTAATCCTAGACACCTAATAGTGGGGTAAAAAGAAATGTCGAACCAAGAAAGTCAACAAATACAGAAAAACTCATTCGAATGTGTTACCCCAATTCTGAACGTTAAGAACGTCCCAAAAAGCATCGAGTACTACGTAAATGTATTGGGGTTTAAAAAGGATTGGGAATGGGAAAATCCTGCTATTTTTGCGTCCGTGTCACGGGATGATATATCCATATTTCTTTGTCAAGAGGGACAAGGACAGTCAGAAATGTGGATGTCCATATTTGTTGAAAATGTCGACGCTCTATATGAAGAGTATCAGGCAAGTGGAGCAATAATTCGGCAGAAGCCGACTAATTTTCCCTGGGGTATTCGTGAAATGAATATTGAAGACCCAGATGGCCACCGTTTAAGAATGGGTACAGGTACCAGTGAATCGGCGGATGGCGTGCCCTTGTGCGAGGAATGAATAATGAAAATTGCTAACAATCACGTAACCAGCGCTAGGAGAAATAATGCCTGAAGAAACAAGTTTAAATGGAAAAACAGGAAAGGATATTACATCTATTCTTGAAAAATTGACTGATGTAAGATTTCTTGTTCTTCTACTCTCAATTTTTCTTTATCTCGACATCTGGATGCTACGATTTGGTGTTGATCCAACAGTTTTGTCTTTAGATACTGCTTTTGAGTCTTTTAAGAAAGTTCCATTATTCATAATTATAATATTTATTCTTTCGTATTCATTATTAATGGCTGGATTTTTTCCAGTGTTACGTAAATTTATTGGTATTACTAGGTTATGGCTTCAAGATAGTGTCATGCTTGAGAACCATACCTCTGATGAGCGACGTTTATCTGATTGGTCTTTAGCTTTTATATTGCTTTCTATTTACAACGCTTTTTTAGGTTATTTTGCCTCTACTTCAGAATATATGGGTATTTCTATTTACATCATCAATATTTTGCAACCTGATGGACCTGATATTATTATTTTTCGACTAAGTGTTTTCTTTCTTTGGTTTGTATGTGTAGGTTTTGCCCTAAAAGTAGATGACCCTTTTCCTGATGATTAATAAAAGTGCAACATATTTCGCTGCTGTGGGCTTAGCATCAAATGCTTGAAATTTAACTTCTAATAGGAGAGCAAAATGTTTAAATGTTCGAAAATATTATTTGTACTTATTCTTCCAGTTTTCTTGCTTGGATGCGTAACGGTGAAGAACATGGTGGCCAATAGCTTTCCAACCTACGATGAAACAGTTCAAAATTGGCCAGAACTGGATACCAACCATAGTCGTCTTTTTTTATTTTTGCCAGACGAAAAGTTTCTTAGACCCACATCATATTGTAAAGTAACAGTTGATGGTGTTGACTATGGGGGTATCCTTAATGGAACATTTATGTTCATAGATGTGACAAAGGGGGAGCATACATTATTTTGCACAAATTCAAACACCCCGAAACTTATTCTAAATACAAAAGGTGGAGATATTGTTTATATAAGTGGAACATCACCATTAAAGGTAGTTGACATTCAAGATATTCAAGATCAATTAAAAGTTTTAAATCACACTTTTGATGAAGCGTTACCTTACGATGACCAACCTTTTACAATTAAACGTAGAAGTAAAAAATAATGCTATCAAGGCCATGCATGCACGGGAAGCCAAAACCGCCACTTCGCTCTAATTCGTATTTACTAAAAAGCTTATTAACTAGAATTTCAATAAAACCCTGTTTTTATAGTCTCTCACAACACTGGCGAACTTCTCTAGAATTTACGTGAGAGCGCTTAATTAATCAAAAAATACTCTTTTGCTATCATTTTTGTTCCTGGTTCAGCTGAACCAGGTTCAATTTTACTAGCATTTTGTGTGCAGCAAACCAGGCTAATTTTTATATTTTGCTAGCAAAATCCCCCTTTTAAATCAGAAATTTTTTTAATCTCCGTTTTACTTGAAATGACTGATAGCCGAGTGAGCCAAAATAGTTTTATCTTTTTGGCTTATGTCGAGGTTAGAAGAACTTAGGCCGTTTTTATGGCCTTAGTGATTCTTATCATGCTCCTAATGTGATCATCTCCCCATTGATACACGTACTACCAAAAAATAGCCAAGCGTAGACGTTTTTAGCTCCTCCTTGGGGGGTGGGGGTACTGTTGGGTTTTTCTTTGCTATAGACACCTTTTGAAGTTTTGGCTCTTAAAAGGGCTTTTAGGCGGTCGTGCGTCAATGAGGACGACGGAGGACGATAAAATGCACGACCGCCAAAAAAAGTGTTAGTAATACTGTACTTTCCGGAAATAGATTTCCGTTTTGTGTCTGTAGACCGCATAACTTCGTCGACCGCATTTGTCCCAGAATGGTCGGTTTTATGCCAAATTGTTTGGATTTTTGATGAGTTTTCAGAATTGTTCCGTACGGAAATACATTTCTTTAGAGTGGTAATATTTTATCTATAATTTATAAATGCTAATATGTTAGCCACAACACAATGAGAGAATGTACAATGAATAAGTTACAGCATATCATTACACTGTTTATTCTGGTCTTTGCAAGTAATATATCAATAGCTGATGAAGATTCAAGACAGTTAGTTGAATTTCCAGAAATGATGCAACAGCACATGATGTCAAATATGCGTGATCATATGGTGGCTATAAATGAAATATTAATAAATATGTCAATTGGTCAACTGGACGAAGCAGCGGAAATTGCAGAGTCTCGTTTGGGAATGAGTTCTCTTAAATCACATGGGGCAAATCATATGGCTAAGTTTATGCCAACAGGCATGCGTGAAGCAGGGACAAGTATGCATAGGGCAGCAAGTCGCTTTGCACTAAAAGCTCAAGAGGGGGACGTATTGTTAGCTTATAAAGCACTGCCTGAAGTTACTTCTGCTTGTGTAGCATGTCATTCAGCTTATCGCATTAAATGATTAACTTATCAAATAGATGTCGTTTTTTAGGCTGGAGACCGCATAACTCCGTCGACAGAATTTGTCCTGAAATGGTGATTTTATGCCGATTTTCATTAATAAAAGGTGATTTTTCAGAATAGTTCCGTAGCGACATGAGACGTAGTTTGTAACAAGGGGTTATTATCAAACTGTTGCAATTCTTCCTTTTTCTGTATCAATAGCTACTATACATTGTAGAAATAAAAGCTGGTTTACCTTGTTTTCTGGTTTAATTCTTCAATTTCACAAAGTATCTGACGCTTGATTTCTGGTGTTGGGTCAAAGTCCATTTTATTTACTTCTTATTCAAAATCTTTAACAAATTCAAGCATTTTTAATTCATCTTGCTTTTCTTCAATCATTTTTTCATACATCTTTATTAAATGCTTTGGGTGCTGATTATTTTTAGCGCTTTTAAGCATATCTTGAATTTCAATAATTTCTCTGATGATTTGTACTTCAACGTCCATGTTAATTCCTTTATTTGATATATGAGATTATAGATAGAAAGTATTTATTGTTCTGTAGGTAAGGAATTAATGAATTGTAGGAATAGGGGATGTTTTTATGTGGTTTGAATCTGACAGAGAAGTCAGCATGTTCCATTGATATTCAAAAATCCAGTTCTTATAGGATACATACTACATTGTAATGAGGTTAAGCAATGTTTTATACACCATAATAAAAATTGAACCAGAGCTGCAATCAATATCAGGTTGTCATAGCGTGTCTCAGACTTTGATTTAGCCTGTGATAAGCCCAAGCCATAA
>JAPHSW010000021.1 GCA_026196615.1 Gammaproteobacteria bacterium
TCGACGCTGCGTCGTCGAGGCGCCAGCTGATTGCACCTTGACTCCGATCAGTGTCGGACCGGCGCCGCGATCGCCTGAACGGAAGCTTCACCGGCTTGGCGCGGTTGGGAAACTGGCTTCTCCACCAATCTAACATCGCCGTATAAGCCGAACCCCCTGACTGCATGATGCTGCGCTGCCAAATCGTGTAATCTATATACTGCAGCGCGTTCTTCTTGGGAATCGGCGGCGGCTTTCTGTTCGTGCCCTTTTTGACCAGTATCGCCGGGCTGCCCATGTTTTTGGTGGCGGCCGTCGCGGTGGTGAACGTGTTTATCGTGGTGCCGATCTCCAATACAACCTGGAATTAAGTCTTGAAGAAGCTGTTCATGGTAAATCAGTAAAAATTCGTATTCCTACCATGGTTGGTTGTAAAAAATGTGATGGTTCAGGCGCGAAAAAAGGATCTAAAGCTGAAACCTGCCATACTTGTCAAGGTGTTGGACAAGTTCGTATGCAACAGGGTTTTTTCTCCTTACAACAAACCTGCCCAACCTGTCATGGCAGTGGTAAGACAATTAAAGATCCCTGTGATGCCTGTCATGGTGAAGGGCGTATTCAAGAACATAAGTCACTCTCTGTTAAAGTACCTGCAGGGGTTGATACCGGTGATCGTATACGCTTGTCCAATGAAGGTGAGGCAGGCCAAAATGGTGGACCTCCTGGTGACCTTTATGTCCATGTTAATGTTAAACCTCATGATATCTTTACCCGTGAAGGCAGTGACCTTTTTTGTGAAGTGCCTATTAATATCACAACCGCGGCATTGGGTGGTACATTAGATGTTCCCACTTTAGATGGTCGAGTCAGTTTAAAAATTCCGACAGAAACTCAAACTGGAAAAATGTTCAGAATGCGTGGCAAAGGGGTTAAATCAGTACGTGGTGGTGCTCAGGGCGACTTATTGTGTCGTATCATTGTCGAAACTCCAGTGAAACTGAATGCAAGACAAAAAGAACTTTTACAGGAATTTCAGGAAACATTGGTTGAAGGTGGTGAAAGTCATAGCCCGAAAGCCCATAGTTGGTTGTCTGGCGTGAAACGTTTTTTTGATGATATGAAACAGAATATCAGTTCTTAAATCTTTTAACTGGTGATTCCAGGTTCAAGCAAAGGCGTAAAGATCGGATGATTTTTACGCCTTTGTAGTTTAATATGCTATTAATCGGGGGATAAATAGGGGAACAAGCATGGTGGAGAAATATGAAACTTAAGCAAATGTTTAAGAATTTAATTGAGATTTTTTCAAAAAACTTTTTAAAAAATGTGGCTAATAAAAAATCACCCAGTGAATCACGTCGTTATGCCTTATCTAAATTATTGGCAACAGGAGGAGCGGTGGCTTTAGGTGCATCAGCGACAGCTGCTAAAGCACACAAAGCAGAAACAACTGATGAGGAAAAAGAAGAACGCTTTCCTGGTGATCCCCCTGAACATTTCATTGTTTATCAATTAAATGAAGCTGATCATGAATATCACCAGCATGTCCTGGGTTCTGTGGGTGCAATGATCGGAAAATATGAAGATAATATTGATATTGTTGTCGCCTGCTTTGGACGTGGAATTCATGTGTTAGCAAAAAAACCAGGGCGACCTGTTCATGATTCAATCAAAGAAAAAGTCAGTAGTCTTGCCGCTCAGGGAGTCAAGTTTCATGCTTGCAAGAGAACATTAAAATCAATGAAATGGGATGATGAAGATATGTTGCCTTTTGCCAAAGTGGTTGAAGTTGGTGTGGCTGATATCATGGAACTACAAGAGCAAAATTATGCCTATGTTGCTTGGTAATGATTGCCGAATAGGAATTGTTCATTGGGTATAAGTAAATCAAATTAATTAACGAGAGATCAATGACAAATATTTTAGTCACCGGTGCTGCCGGACGAATGGGAAGAAATTTAATAACAGCGGTTTATGAGGCTGACGGTGCAAAATTAACAGCGGCTACTGAGCGTAAGGGAAGTAGTATGGTGGGTGTTGATGCAGGCGAACTGGCAGGTTTAGAAAAAAATAATGTTGGTTTGTTGGATGACATTAATGATGCTCTCGGCTTATTTGATGTATGTATTGATTTTACTGCACCTGCAGTCACCTTAGAAAATATTAAAGCCTGTCAGGCGGCCGGTAGAAAAATGGTGATTGGTACAACTGGTTTTACTGATGAACAAAAGCAAGTGATACAAGAAGCAGCAAAAGACATTGCAATTGTCTTTGCTCCTAATATGAGTGTTGGGGTTAACTTAACTTTTAAATTACTTGATATTGCCGCTAGAGTTTTAGGTGATAGTGTTGATATCGAAGTCATTGAGGCACACCATCGTCATAAAGTAGATGCACCATCTGGTACAGCACTGCGTATGGGTGAAGTTGTTGCCGATGCTTTGGGACGTGATCTGAAAGAATGCGCTGTCTATGGACGTGAAGGTCAAACAGGTGAACGTGATAGACAAACCATCGGTTTTGAAACCATTCGTGCTGGTGATATTGTTGGTGAGCATACGGTTATGTTTGCGGATATTGGTGAGCGAGTTGAAATTACTCATAAAGCTTCGAGTCGTATGACATTTGCCAATGGTGCTGTTCGTGCTGCACAATGGTTAAATGATCATGATAAAGGTCTGTTTGATATGCAAGATGTTCTGGGCTTGAGAGATTAAAATAACTCATATAACAAATATCAACTTTATGAAAAAGAATGGCAACGTCAGGTAAAAAAACTGCGTTGCCATTTTTATTTTTATAGTATGAAAAAAATCCATCCAGATAAATAATTCCATGTAATATCCCTTCGTCATTTTTGCTCAGCCTGCTCGCTGAGGAGAATAAAATTTCTGAATTTGACTTAAAAATAAGAATCTAAAATAAATATCGATCTATTTACTGGTAAACCCTAGTTTAAGATGGACAGAATTTACTTATTTTTGTAAAATTCTACGGTTAAACTTGAAAGCGGGATGTGCATGCTTGTGCATCCCGTTTGTGTATCTGGACTTTATGGGAGATTTCATTGACCCGCTCTGACAATATTGCTGTTAATACGGCAGCAGCCCCTGCAATTTTGGCGCTTGAAGATGGTACTGTTTTTTATGGTAAGGCCATTGGAGCCATTGGAGAAACCGTTGGTGAGGTGGTTTTTAATACCTCGATGACAGGGTATCAAGAGATACTGACTGATCCTTCCTATAAGGAGCAAATTGTTACTCTGACTTACCCGCACATCGGTAATGTTGGTACTAACTCTGGTGATGAAGAATCAGATAAAATTATGGCAAGAGGATTAGTCATTAGAGATTTACCTCGCATGATGTCAAGTTGGCGGGGTGAAATGCCGCTTGCAGAATATTTGATCAAACACAACATTGTAGCAATTGCCGATATTGATACTCGAAAACTGACTCGTATCTTAAGGGATAAAGGTGCTCAAAATGGTGCCATTGTTGCGATAGAAAGCGGTAGCAAGTCTGATATTGATAAAGATGCAGCCATTGCTTCAGCACAAGCTTTTCCCGGTTTGAAGGGGATGGATTTAGCTCAGGTTGTTACGACTGATTCAACTTATGAATGGTCTGAAGGCTCCTGGTCTTTAAAAACCAATGATACGACTAAATTTACAAATGATTCTGCTGATTTACCTCATCATGTTGTGGCCTATGATTATGGTGTTAAGAAAAATATTCTCAGAATGTTGTCGGATAGAGGTTGTAAAGTGACCGTTGTGCCAGCAAAAACAAAAGCCAGTGATGTGTTGGCAATGAATCCTGATGGTATCTTTTTATCTAATGGGCCTGGTGATCCAGAACCATGTGATTATGCTATTGAAGCGATTGGCGAGATTCTGGAAAGTTCAAAACCAGTTTTTGGTATTTGTTTAGGACATCAGTTACTTTCTCTGGCCAGTGGTGCTAAAACCGTTAAAATGAAATTTGGTCATCATGGTGGAAATCATCCAGTCAGTGATTTAGCAACTAAAACCGTCATGATCACTAGTCAAAACCATGGTTTTGCAGTGGATGAAGCCAGTTTGCCTGATAATCTAAAAGCCACTCATAAATCACTTTTCGATGGTTCTTTGCAAGGTGTACATCGTACAGATAAACCCGCTTTTAGTTTCCAGGGGCATCCGGAAGCCAGTCCAGGTCCACATGATGTTGCCCCTTTGTTTGATCACTTTATTGAGTTGATTGAGCAACAGAAGTAACTTTGTTGTAGAAAGATCTTAATAGTAAACAATGGAAAAATCGTTTTCTTAAGTTAAGAACTGTATTAAACAAGATCTGTTTTAGTAAGAAAAAAATAAACTTTGTGAGTAAAGAATGCCAAAACGCGACGATATAAAAAGTATTCTGATTATTGGAGCAGGTCCAATTGTCATTGGTCAGGCCTGTGAATTTGATTATTCTGGTGCCCAGGCGTGTAAAGCGCTGAAAGATGAAGGTTATCGAGTCATTCTGGTTAACTCGAATCCAGCAACGATCATGACTGATCCTGAGTTAGCAGATGCAACATATATTGAACCCATTCATTGGCAAGTGGTTGCAAATATTATTGAAAAGGAACGTCCTGATGCATTGTTGCCGACGATGGGTGGACAGACTGCATTAAACTGTGCTCTTGAACTGGATAAAAGAGGAGTTCTGGAAAAGCACAATGTTGAAATGATTGGTGCTGATAAAGAAGCTATTAACAAAGCAGAAGATCGTGACTTATTTCGCCAGGCAATGATCAAAATTGGTCTGGATATGCCTAAAGCTTTCATTGCACACACAATGGAAGAATCAGCTGAAGTTCAAAAAGAACTGGGTGCATTTCCAATTATTATTCGTCCATCATTTACGATGGGCGGAAGTGGTGGCGGTATTGCATACAACAAAGAAGAATTTGTTGAAATATGTGAGCGTGGTTTGGATATGTCACCCACCAATGAGTTATTGATTGAAGAATCGATTATTGGTTGGAAAGAATATGAAATGGAAGTGGTTCGGGATAAGAAAGATAATTGTATTATTATCTGTTCCATTGAAAACTTCGATGCGATGGGAGTCCATACAGGTGATTCAATTACAGTAGCTCCAGCTCAAACATTAACGGATAAAGAATATCAAATTATGCGTAATGCTTCCTTAGAAGTATTACGTGAAATTGGTGTTGATACTGGTGGCTCAAACGTACAATTTGCGGTTAATCCAGAAAATGGTCGTTTGATTATTATTGAAATGAATCCTCGTGTTTCTCGTTCTTCAGCTTTGGCTTCAAAAGCAACGGGTTTCCCAATAGCAAAAGTGGCAGCGAAGCTGGCAGTGGGTTATACCTTAGATGAATTAGATAATGAAATTACAGGTGGTGCGACACCTGCCTCTTTTGAACCCACACTGGATTATGTTGTCACCAAAGTTCCTCGTTTTACTTTTGAGAAGTTTCCACAAGCAGATGATACATTGACGACACAGATGAAATCTGTGGGGGAAGCCATGTCAATAGGTCGAACTTTTCAGGAGTCATTGCATAAAGCGTTGCGCTCATTGGAAATTGACACAGATGGTTTTACAGAAATGTTTGACGATCTTGAAGGCGATACTGAAGATGAGAAGATGGATTCATTACGTCATGCTTTACGTGTCCCAGGTGCTCATCGAATTTGGTTTGTTGGTGATGCTTTCCGTAAAGGTCTATCCATGGAAGACATTCACAATTTGACGGGTATTGACCCATGGTTCCTGATTCAAATTGAAGAAATTATTCAGCTGGAAGAAGGTATTCGTGATACCAATGTTCTTGATTTGAATGCTGATAGTTTATTTGATCTTAAGCGTAAAGGTTTCTCTGACAGCCGTTTATCTGCGTTGTTAAATACTGATGAAGCAACAGTAAGAAAGTACCGTCAACAGTTAAATATTCGTCCTGTTTATAAACGCGTTGACTCTTGTGCAGCAGAATTTGCTTCGGACACTGCTTATATGTATTCCACTTATGAAGAAGAGTGTGAAGCGGCTCCTACTGACAAAGATAAAATCATGGTCTTAGGTGGTGGTCCTAACCGAATTGGTCAGGGTATCGAATTTGACTATTGCTGTGTTCATGCAGCACATGCCTGTCGTGATGATGGTTATGAAACTATTATGGTTAACTGTAATCCTGAAACAGTTTCAACGGATTATGATACTTCTGATCGTCTTTATTTTGAGCCCTTGACTCTGGAAGATGTATTAGAGCTGATTGATCTGGAACAACCTAAGGGGGTTATTGTTCAATATGGTGGTCAGACACCATTAAAACTGGCTCGTGCTCTGGAAGCTGCAGGTGCAAATATAATTGGCACTTCCCCTGATTCTATTGACTTAGCAGAAGATCGTGAACGTTTTCAAACAATGATTGAAGAGCTTGATTTATTACAGCCACCTAATCGTACTGCCAGTGATACTGAATCAGCTGCTGTGCTGGCGGCTGAAGTGGGTTATCCTCTAGTGGTTCGTCCTTCCTATGTTTTAGGCGGACGGGGTATGGAAATCGTTTATAATGAAGATGAATTACGCAGTTATATGAGTACCGCAGTGGCAGTTTCAAATGATGCTCCTGTATTGTTGGATCGCTTTTTGGATGATGCCGTTGAAGTGGATGTTGATGCCATTTGTGATGGTGAAAATGTTCTAATTGGTGGCATTATGCAACATATTGAACAGGCAGGTGTTCACTCAGGTGACTCGGCTTGCTCAATTCCACCTTATAATTTGTCTGAAGAAATACAGGACAGATTACGTGATCAAGCATCACGCATGGCTAAAAAACTGGGTGTGGTTGGTTTAATGAATACTCAGTTTGCGATAAAAGATGATGATATTTTTGTTTTGGAAGTAAATCCTCGTGCGTCACGTACTGTTCCTTTTGTTTCTAAAGCAACGGGTGTTCAGCTAGCCAAAGTCTCGGCCTTGTGTATGACAGGTAAGTCTCTGAAAGAACAAAATATGTTGGAAGAAGCAAAACCTGATTTTTTCTATGTTAAAGAGTCTGTTTTCCCCTTTATCAAGTTTCCTGGAGTTGATCCTATTCTGGGCCCTGAGATGAAGTCTACAGGTGAAGCTATGGGAATGGGTAAGACCTTTGGTGAAGCCTTTGGTAAATCTCAATTGTCTGCGGGAGTTGTTTTACCAACAGGTGGAAATGCTTTTATTAGTGTGCGAGAAGCTGATAAATCCAAGGTGACTGAATTAGCAAGAAAAATTAACTCTCTGGGCTTTAGCGTTCTTGCTACCAGCGGTACGCATAAGCTTTTAACTGAACAGGGTATTGAATCAACAATGGTAAATAAGGTAAAAGAAGGTCGCCCTCATATTGTTGATATGATTAAAAATGATGAAATTAATCTGATTGTTAATACTACCGAAGGCAAAAAAGCAATTGAAGATTCTTCAATGATTCGTCGTCAGGCATTACAGCATAAAGTCACTTATGCAACGACTATTGCTGCTACGGATGCACTTTGTGAAGCAATGATGATAGATGGCATTCATGAAGGAGATGTTGAAGTATATCGTCTCCAGGATGTACATAAATAAATTCAGCATAAGCACTCAAAGGAAAGCTCTTACAGGAAAAGATTATGAACAATAAAGTACCTCTTACAAAAGCCGGTGCCGACAAGTTAAATGCTGAATTGAGAGAACTCAAATCAGTACGCCGTCCTAAAGTTATTCAAGCAATTGCTGAAGCTCGTGAGCATGGCGATTTAAAAGAAAATGCAGAATATCATGCGGCTCGTGAAGAACAGGGTTTCATCGAAGGACGTGTTAAGGATATCGAAGGGAAGTTATCTAATGCACAGATCATTGATGTAACAACGATGAAAGACACTGGCCGTGTTATTTTTGGCACAACAGTTGTTGTCTATGATGAGGAAGCGGATAAAGAAATTACTTATCAGATTGTTGGTGAAGATGAAGCTGACATTAAAGCGGGTAAAATTTCTTACTCATCGCCTGTTGCAATGGCATTGATCGGTAAAGAAGTCGATGATGTTGCAATTGTGAAAGCCCCTAGTGGTGATAAAGAGCTCGAAATTGTTGAAGTGAAGTATATCTAACTCATTTTTAACATAATCAGTCAATACACTTTTCTAAAAAACACGAGTATAACGATTTGAATTACCCTATGGTGCAAACAGGAGGAGAAAAAATTCTCCTGACACTATGGATTGGTGCTCTGTGGACGATTGGCTTCATAGCGGTTCCCATATTATTTGCAAGCATTGAAGATAAACAAATTGCAGGCTTATTGGCTGGCAAAATGTTTACTGTTGTCAGCTATATTGGGTTATTTTGTGGCTTGGTTTTACTAATATCTGAATTAAGACACTCAGAGTCATTGCTGTTTAATAAGAAAAAAAATAAGCGTTTTTGGCTATTAATTGTTATGCTGGTTTTAGTTATTATCGGTGAGTTTTTAATTCAACCTCAAATGGCTGCATTAAAACAGTCTGGGCTGTCAGTGAGTCCAGAGTTTGATCAGCTCCATGGTATAGCCACTACACTTTATATGTTGAACTGCTTACTCGGTTTAATCTTAGTCATTTTCAAACCTGAATAATATTAATTCAATTCAATAAAATTAGGTTGTTCCTCATAGTTTTCATCTGGTGGTGAAATTAAATCTTCAATAAAATACCGAATAGCTTCAAGATCAGCAAAATAATACGTCAAACCTAGTAGTAAGCTGATTATTAGTAATATTACTAACAATTTTAGTAGTGAATATGTGTTTTTCTTTGTTTTTTTAGTCTTTTTGGGTTTGATAACAATTGTTGTGCCTGCGTCTGACATTACTTCATCTAACTGATTGAGTACCTGAGAAAAATTTTCAATTCTCTTTTGAGGACTAATTTCTAGCATTTGAGAAATCAAGTGTTTCAGTTTTAAGGGAAGCTTTTTAAATATTGTATTTGATTCAAAACGCTTTTCTTCAAAAATAGGTGGTTGACCTATCAACATTTGATAAAAAATGACACCAACAGAAAAGATATCTAACTTAGGAGTGACTTTTTCAGCATCTAGACGATACCAATTTTGTTTACGTTGCTCTGTAGAATAGTGTTCTTCGAGGCCAAAATCAGCTAATTTAACATGCCCTTCATCATCAAAAAGGATATTACTTGGTCTTAGATTGCCATGCATAATACGGTTATTGTGAGCAAATTGCATAGCAGAGACAATTTCTTGTCCCATTGGAAGAAAATCTTGCCATTTCATTGCTTGTACCAGGCGTTCTTGTAAATTACCGCCATTTAGGTATTCCATGACAATAATATAATTTTTTTTATTTTCAGATGTCCCTAGAATGTTAACAATGTTGGGGTGCTTTAATGGGGTTAATAATTTTGCCTCGGTAAATCCTGCATCATGTAAAGCTCTTTTCTTTATAACAATTAATTTTCTATTACTTGTATTTTCAAAAAGCAGAACGGAACTGTGTTCATCTTCTTTTATGACATCAAGTAGCTCAAATTGTTTAAAATCTTGTTGAACTCTTTCTCTTTGCTCTGTTTGTATATGGGCGCCTCGTAACATGAGGAGCAAAGTATCTTTAATTTTATCAGCAGACGATGGACGACTCTCAGGTTCAGTTTCCAAACACTGCATTATCAATTCGCTTAAGTCATGAGGTATTTCTGGTGATAACTCATCTGGTGATTTAAAGCGTCCTATGGGGTCATGATGAGTGAATAGTTTATACATCAATATGCCCAGAGAAAATAAGTCACTTTTAAACGTGACAGCGGTTGCTGATTGTCTTTGTTCTGGAGACATGTAAGCCATGGTACCCATAACTGTACCTACTTTTGTCTGTTCATTATCTTGCTCAGAGTCCTCTTCTTCATAGTATTGGGCAATACCAAAATCGAGTACTCGGGCATTGCCATCAGTGTCAATAAAGATATTTGCTGGCTTAATATCGCGGTGGATTACATTATTACGATGAGCGTAGGATAGGGCTTTACAGATTTGTATAATGATATCGAGTTTTCTATTAAAATCCAGCTTTCCTTTGCCCATGACATCACTGAGTTCATGTCCTTCGACATATTCCATAATGAAAAACGGAACACCTTCTTTCGTAATTCCTCTTTCAATAACTGGAATAATATAAGGATTGCTTAGACGAGCAATGATTAATGATTCTTTTTCAAATCGCTGTGTAAAATCAACTTGTTTAATAAAGTTATGGGTTAAAACCTTGATTGCTACAGGACGTTTTAATGAAATTTGATAGCCTTTATATACCTGAGCCATGCCACCCTGGCCGATTTTCTCAAGGATTTTATAACCATCAATCTTCATAAATTCTCTTAATTATTCTCATGACTTACAATGCTTAGAGTTTAGAAGAGAATTGTTTAAAAAACCAACCAGGAAATGATACTTATTGAATTATAAGTTTATTGCTTGCTAGAAATGTTTGCTTATTGGAATGTGAAGTTTTATTTTTTGGGAATTTCTATGACAGGATTTTTTTCATTTTTACGATAAAATATGCCAATGTGACCAATCGATTGAACATGTATGCATTCAGTTTGTCGAATGATAGAATCAATCATTTCAGCTTTTTGATCTCTGTCCTCTGCATTGACTCGAACTTTAATGAGTTCGTGATCATCCAAAGCAAGGTTGATTTCATTCACAACGTTGTCTGTCAATCCTGCACCGCCAATGAGAACAACTGGCTTCATGGAATGGGCTTGTGCGCGTAAAAAGCGGATTTGCTTGTTGTTTAAGGTGTTATTTAGTGACATACGTTGGGTAACCTAATAGACTCATTCATTGTACATTTAGAGTAAAGACGCAATTATAACGTGAACGAGCTTGTGTTTCACGGTAAAATGCATGTTCATTGGAAATTAGCTCTGGATACGTTTTTATCTAAGAGCTTTGGTTTTTTTGTTAAAGGTATATTAATGGCACGAAGTAAGAGCAGTTCTGAGTGGTTACAGGAACATTTTAAAGATCAATATGTCCTAAAATCACAACAGGATGGTTATCGTTCCCGAGCTGCTTATAAATTGCTTCAAATTCAGGAAAAAGATCGGCTGATTAAGCCTGGTATGAATGTAGTGGATCTGGGATCTGCCCCGGGTGGCTGGTCACAAGTTGCACGACAATTTGTTGGAACTAAAGGTAATGTGGTAGCTTTGGATATTTTACCAATGGATCAACTGGCACATGTTGAGTTCATTCAAGGAGATTTTCAGGAAGATGCTGTACTGGAAGAATTACTTAAGGTCTTAAATAATAAGCCTGTAGATCTTGTAATTTCTGACATGGCACCCAATGTTACAGGAGTAAAGGCTGTGGATCAGCCTAAAAGCATGTATTTGCTTGAGTTAGCAATTGATTTGGCAGATCAGGTTTTAAAGCCCCAGGGAGCACTACTCATGAAAGTGTTTCAAGGAGAAGGCTTTCAGCCATTATTAGCTGAATTAAGAAAGCGTTATCAGAAAGTCATTACCCGCAAACCTGATGCATCAAGAGCTCGTTCTTCTGAGGTTTACTTGCTTGCCAAAGGGTTTAAGGGATAGAAATTACTAAGGTAGACTCTTGTTGTAAACTCTTATAACGAATAGAATTGTTATATAACTAACTCGAAATATTAACTAAATTATAAAAACTTTGGAGTATTCGTTTTGAACGAAATGACAAAAAATATTTTGCTCTGGGTGGTCATTGGTATCATCCTTATGTCAGTCTTTAGTAATTTTAGCCCGACAACGGGACCTAAAGAAATGAGCTATTCTGATTTTGTTCAAAGCGTTGAACGAGGCTCTGTCAGTGAAGTAAAAATTGAAGGACGGGTGATTTCAGGAAACACGTTGGAAGGTAAGCACTTTACGACTTATAGCCCAGAAACAGATAATCGTGCATTAATTGGTGTTTTGCTGGATAACACAGTGAAAATTGTTGGTGAGCCACCAAAGCAACAAAGCTTGTTAGTACAACTTTTCATTTCTTCTTTTCCTATCTTACTGATTGTTGGTATATGGATATACTTCATGCGTCAAATGCAAGGTGGCGGCGGTGGTCGTGGTGCAATGTCATTTGGTAAAAGTAAGGCCAAACTCCTTGGTGAAGATCAGATTAAAGTCACTTTTGCAGATGTTGCTGGTTGTGATGAAGCAAAAGAAGATGTAAGTGAATTGGTTGACTTCTTAAAGGATCCTGTAAAATTTACAAAATTAGGTGGAAAATTACCCCGTGGTGTCTTAATGGTGGGTAGCCCAGGTACTGGTAAAACTTTATTGGCTAAAGCTATTGCAGGCGAAGCTAAAGTGCCATTTTTTACCATTTCAGGTTCTGATTTTGTTGAAATGTTTGTTGGTGTGGGCGCATCACGTGTTCGTGACATGTTTGAACAGGCTAAGAAAAGTTCACCCTGTATTATTTTTATTGATGAAATTGACGCAGTTGGTCGTCATCGTGGTGCTGGGCTCGGTGGTGGTCATGATGAACGTGAACAGACCTTGAATCAGTTATTAGTTGAAATGGATGGCTTTGAAGGTAATGAAGGTGTAATTGTTATTGCTGCGACTAACCGTCCTGATGTACTGGACCCTGCTTTATTACGTCCTGGACGCTTTGACCGTCAGGTTGTTGTCCCTCTGCCTGATATCAAAGGCCGTGAGCACATTCTTAAAGTTCATCTGCGTAAGGTACCCATCGATGAAAATGTGCAACCTAAATACATTGCTCGGGGTACACCGGGGTTCTCTGGTGCTGATCTGGCCAACCTTGTTAATGAGGCTGCTTTAATTGCTGCTAAGGAAAGTTCCCGAACAGTGACAATGGCACACTTGGAACAAGCAAAAGACAAAATTATGATGGGTTCAGAACGTAAGTCCATGGTAATGAATGATAAAGAAAAGAAAATGACGGCTTATCATGAAGCAGGGCATGCGATTGTTGGACTTTTAGTACCATCACATGATCCCGTTTATAAAGTCAGTATTATCCCTCGTGGCCGAGCTTTAGGTGTCACTATGTTCTTGCCGGAAGAAGATCGTTATAGCTTGAGCAAAGAGCAATTGAATAGTCAGGTTTCCAGCCTTTTTGGTGGTCGAGTGGCAGAAGAACTGATTTATGGTTCTGATCTGGTCACGACAGGAGCCAGTAATGATATTGAACGAGCGACTGAGTTGGCTCGTAACATGGTGACCAAATGGGGTTTATCTCAAAAATTAGGCCCGTTATCTTATTCTGAAGAAGAAGGTGAAGTTTTTCTAGGACGTTCAGTCACGCAACATAAAAATGTTTCAGATGAGACTGCTCATATTATTGATGAAGAAATCCGCAGCATAATTGATAGTAATTATGAAAGATCAGAACAAATTCTGAAAGATAATATTGATAAACTGCATACTATGACAGATGCTCTGATGAAGTATGAAACCATTGATCGTGATCAGATTGACGACATAATGGCTGGTAAAACACCTCGTGAACCAAAAGGCTGGGCTGATATCGACTATGACGATAAAGATGGTGGGTCAAGTGTTAGCACTGAAGAAGCAAATGATTCGTCAGAAATTAATAAAAAGAAAGATCCATCAGATGACTCTGATAAATCCATTGGTGGAACAGCAGACCAGCATTAAGTTACTCTTTCTTTAGTTTCTGATTCTCAATCTCCGGTTCTTATTTAAGAGCAAAGGGGATTGAGAGGGAACTTTGGTTCGTGTGTTTATCTAATAATGTTATATGGTTTAATCTTTAAAATCCCTCAAACCCCACTCTTATACACAATTGATCAATTAAATGATAACGACCTCGGCAACTAAGTTTTTCCAATGCGCTGATCAATCACTCAATCTAGATTTACCTGTTGTGATGGGTATCTTAAATGTCACTCCTGATTCATTTTCTGATGGGGGGCAATTTACTGATATTGATACTGCACTTCGTCAGGCTGAAAAAATGATGATAGATGGAGCTCAAATCATTGATGTGGGTGGTGAATCTACTAGACCGGGTGCTAAGTCTGTTTCAACTTCAGAAGAACTGGATAGAGTTATTCCCATTATTGAAAAATTGCATAATGAATTAGATGTGATTATTTCAATAGATACCAGCAAAGCCATGGTAATGACAGAGGCTGCAAAGTCAGGTGCTGGCATAATTAATGATGTTATGGCTTTACAGTCAGAAGGTACTCTTAAAGCGGCTCAGGAAACCGGACTTCCTGTCTGTTTGATGCATATGCAGGGAGAACCCAGAACAATGCAGACAAATCCGGAGTATCATGATGTTGTTACAGAAGTTAAAGATTTTTTATCACATCGAGTAGAGCAATGCTTAAAACAAGGGATTAAACAAGAGCAGATTATCATTGATCCTGGATTTGGCTTTGGTAAGACATTAGAGCATAATATCAGCCTGTTTAAAAATCTTAGTGAATTAGAACAACTTGGATTTCCTGTTTTAATTGGTGCATCTCGTAAGTCTATGATTGGTCAAATTACAGGAAGGGAAGTTGATGAGCGTTTGGCGGGTAGTATTGCTTTGGCAACAATGGCTGTACTGAAAATGATTTCACAGAATGGTGCTGCAATTATCAGAGTTCATGATGTTGCTGAAACGGTGGATGCAATCAAAATTGCCCGAGCTTTGGCTTAGAATGACAAGAAAAACTAAAACTCCACAATTAAAATATATCAAACTAGAGAACATTGGCAATGAAAAAAAAATACTTTGGCACTGATGGCATCCGAGGAAAAGTAGGACAACATCCAATGACAGCCGAATTTGTTCTTAAATTGGGCTGGGCTGCCGGTAGAGTATTGGCAAAGCAAGGTAGAGGGAAAGCGGTAATTGGTAAAGATACCAGAATTTCCGGTTATATGTATGAATCAGCTTTAGAAGCGGGTTTATCTGCTGCAGGTATTGATTGCCTTTTGACGGGGCCTATGCCAACTCCGGGGATTGCTTATTTGACTCGAACGATGAATGCCCAGCTTGGTATTGTTATTAGTGCTTCTCATAATCCATATTATGATAATGGTATTAAGTTTTTTTCATCTGATGGTACTAAATTATCTGATGAAATTGAGCATGCGATTGAAGCAGAGCTTGAAAATGAAATGGTGACAGTAGAGTCAGCTCAACTGGGCAAAGCTAAACGAATTAAAGATGCGTCTGGTCGTTACATTGAATATTGTAAGGGAACAACTCCCTTTTTTATGGAATTAACTGGTCTGAGAATCGTTGTTGATACAGCTCATGGTGCTGCATATCATATCGCTCCAAGTGTTTTTGGTGAGTTAGGTGCAGAAGTAATCACTATTGGTAATGAGCCTGACGGCGTGAATATTAATGAAAAAGTGGGTTCAACTTACCCTGAAACATTGCAACAAGCTGTCATGCTACATCGTGCTGATCTGGGGGTTGCATTGGATGGTGATGCGGATCGCTTATTAATGGTTGATCACAAGGGTGAAGTTGTAGATGGTGATGAATTACTCTTTATTATTGCTATGGCTCAGAAAAAACAACAAGGTAAGAATGATTTTGGTGTGGTTGGCACTTTGATGAGTAATTTAGGTATGGAAACAGCCTTAAAAAATGAAGGGTTAGGTTTTGTTCGGGCTGATGTTGGTGACCGTTATGTGATGGAAGAGTTGTACAAGCAAGGTTGGACTATCGGAGGAGAGTCCTCAGGGCATATCATCTGTCTGGATAGAACAACTACTGGGGATGGTACTGTGGCTGCTTTACAGGTTTTATCATCCATTGTTGCCAGTGGCAAAACCTTACATGAATTAAAGAACGGTATGGAAAAATATCCCCAACATATGATTAATGTTCGGGTTAAGCAGAGAGTTGATCCCCTGACCTCTGAGCAAGTTGTTACAGCCATTGCTGATGCTGAACAACGATTGGCAGATAAAGGACGAGTCTTATTGCGTGCCTCTGGTACAGAACCCTTGATTCGGGTGATGATTGAGGGCTCGGATGAGCAGCAAGTTTTGACAGAAGTAAAAGAACTGGCTGAAATCGTTGAAAATGTCTTTGGTTAATAAAACAGTTAAATTTGATTAATAGATAAGCAAGATGATATTTACCAGCCTAATGAATTGATTTATTGGGCTAGTAAGGGTATCATTTCGCGCTGAATAAAAAAGTAGGAATGAACATGCGAACACCATTAGTAGCTGGTAATTGGAAAATGAATGGCTCCAGAGAGAGCGTAAAAGAATTAATCAATGGCGTTGTTGAAGGTGCAAAATCCTTAAATGGCGTTGAAGTTGCAGTTTGTCCTTCAACTATTCACATTGCTGATGTGGTTGCAGTGACTGCTGGTTCAAATGTTGCTGTGGGCTCTCAGGATGCTTGTACTGAACTTAAAGGTGCCTTTACAGGTGAAACATCCATTGACATGATAAAAGATATGGGATGCCAATATGCGATTATTGGACACTCTGAGCGTCGCACACTTTATGGTGAGAGTGACGAGATTGTTGCTGAGAAATTTTCAGTCGTAAAAAAATCTGGTGTAACTCCTATCTTTTGTATTGGCGAAACACTTGAAGAGCGTGAAAGCGGTATTACTGAAGAAGTGTGTGCTCGTCAAATTGATGCTGTTTTTACTGCTGAAGGTGATAACGCTTTTGAAGGCTCTGTTATTGCATATGAACCAGTATGGGCTATTGGTACAGGTAAAACTGCTTCACCAGAACAAGCTCAATCTGTACATGCTTTCATTCGCCAACACATTGCTAAACGCAATGCGGATGTGGCTGAAAAAGTTCAGATTTTATACGGCGGCAGCATGAATCCTGCTAATGCTAAAGAACTGATCGGTCAGACTGATATTGACGGTGGTTTGATTGGCGGTGCCTCATTGAAAGCTGATGACTTTATGGCGGTTTGTCAAGCTGGTCAATAGCATCACTTTGAACATCAAAGAATAAACAATAACTTGGTAAAAAATTATGGAAGCAGTAATACTGGCAGTCCACATTGTCATAGCAATTACATTAATTGGATTAATCCTTATTCAGCAAGGTAAAGGTGCTGATGCCGGTGCTGCTTTTGGCGGTGGTGGAGGCGGTGGTGGTGCTTCTTCAACTGTATTTGGTAGTCAGGGGTCAGGTAATTTTCTGACAAAAACAACTGCTGTTTTGGCGACAACATTTTTTGTAACCAGTTTATTTTTATCCTACTTGTCAGGACAGGTTTCAGCAGAAAAAGCTGAAGCAGCTGAAGTTCTTAATCGAGTAGAACAGATTCAATCTGAAGACAAGCCTGCTGTACCTGTGACAGATAGTGCACCAGCTGAAACAACAGATAAACCAACATTACCGACTGAGTAAAGTTGGAATATTCCTGCTGTTTAACTTTAAGAATTGAATAACGAAACAAGCCGATGTGGTGGAATTGGTAGACACGCTATCTTGAGGGGGTAGTGGCTTATGGCTGTGCCGGTTCGACTCCGGCCATCGGCACCAAATTGAGACTTTCATTAGGTGAAACTTTTTGATGAAGTCTGCATGATCTAAGGATGATTGAACAAGAAAGCCTCCAAAGAGAGGTATGAAACGTTAAATTGAAAAAGCTGTAATAAAGAGCTTTTAATGACATTAAATTTGGTTTAAAGTATTATTAATCTCTAATTCAGAGCAATACTAAAGCATCTGAGAGTGAGAATAATCTACTGAAACTGAATGCAGTAAATGTAGTATATAATTCAATAAAACATAATAATATTAGTGTCCAGTACCTAACACATTAGATTTTTATTTAGACACTGGATTAAGTAAGGAGCGCTAATATGCTTGAAAACTATCTTCCCGTACTTATTTTTATGGGGGTAGGTCTCTTGGTTGGAATTGGGATGACAGTAATGGGATTGATTTTATCTCCCCACAGACCCGATCGAGAAAAAAACTCACCTTATGAGTGTGGCTTTGAAGCATTCGAAGACGCTCGCTTGAAATTTGATGTCCGCTATTATCTTGTTGCCATCCTCTTCATTATTTTTGACTTAGAAATTGCATTTCTTTTTCCATGGGCTGTTGTATTAGATACAATTGGCACATTTGGTCTAGTTGCAATGGCCATTTTTCTTGGCTTATTAGTTGTTGGTTTTATCTACGAGTGGAAAAAAGGTGCACTTGAATGGGAATAGAGGGTGTTTTAGAAGAAGGTGTTATCACAACAACTGCTGATAAACTTATTAACTGGGCAAGAACTGGCTCAATGTGGCCTATGACTTTTGGTCTGGCTTGTTGTGCAGTAGAAATGATGCAGGCAGGTGCCTCTCGCTATGACCTTGACCGCTTTGGTATTGTTTTTCGACCAAGTCCACGACAATCCGATGTCATGATTGTTGCTGGTACTCTGGTTAACAAAATGGCGCCTGCACTACGAAAAGTTTATGATCAGATGGCAGAACCTCGCTGGGTGATTTCAATGGGCTCATGTGCAAATGGCGGTGGCTATTATCATTACTCCTATTCTGTTGTGAGAGGCTGTGATCGAGTCGTTCCAGTTGATATTTATGTACCGGGATGTCCGCCTACTGCAGAAGCACTTTTGTATGGAATTATCCAATTGCAAAACAAAATAAAACGCACTAATACGATTGCACGATAAATTTTTTTTCAAAGAGAAACGTTTTAACAGAGAATTACTGAATGTCGCAATATTACCTTGAACTATCTGACAAAGTAACCGCTACGCTTGCAGAAATCGAAGCTGTAGAGGCAACGGTTGCCCATGGAGAGCTTACGATTGAAGTGAGCAAAGAAAATCTCTTTCAGATTTGTCAAATGTTACGAGATAATCAAGATTTAGCTTTTGATACAATTATTGATGTTTGTGGTGTTGATTATAGTGCTTATGGTGAAGCCGAAGATGGTAGTGCTAACATTGGTGCAAAAGTTGAAAATAAATTTAAACTGTCCAAAAACTGTAAAACTCGCTACGCTTCTGTATATCACCTGTTGTCTGTAGCTAATAACCATCGAATTCGTGTTAGAACATGGCTTGATGATGATTTCCCAATCGTTGACTCTGTTGTCCCTGTTTGGGGAGGAGCCAATTGGTTTGAACGTGAAGCATTTGATATGGTTGGAATTTTGTATTCTGGTCATCCAGATTTACGCCGAATTTTGACTGATTATGGTTTTATTGGTCACCCCTTACGTAAAGATTTTCCGCTCGTTGGTCAAGTTGAAATGCGCTACGATGCCAATAAACAACGCGTCATATATGAGCCTGTTACTATAGAAGAGCGTGTGAATATCCCAAGAATTATTCGAGATGACAACCGCTATGCTGAGCGTATGCAAGATAGCAGTGATCAGAAAGGTGAAAAAGCTTAATGTCAGAGATTCAGAATTACACCCTTAATTTTGGCCCACAGCATCCTGCAGCTCATGGTGTTTTGCGTCTGATATTAGAACTTGATGGTGAGGTGATTCAAAGAGCTGATCCTCATGTGGGTTTATTACATCGTGGTACGGAAAAATTAGCAGAAAGCCGTATTTATAATCAAAGTGTTGGTTATATGGATCGTCTGGATTATGTTTCCATGATGTGTAACGAACATGCTTACTGCATGGCTATTGAAAAATTGCTGGATATTGAAGTACCCGAACGTGCGCAATACATTCGCGTTATGTTTGATGAAATCACTCGTATTCTAAATCACTTAATGTGGCTTGGCACTCATGCTTTGGATGTAGGTGCTATGACGATGTTCCTATATTGTTTCCGTGAACGAGAAGATCTGATGGATGCTTATGAAGCAGTATCAGGTGCTCGTATGCATGCCAGTTACTACCGCCCAGGTGGTGTTTATCGTGATCTACCAGATAGCATGCCTCAATATGAAGCTTCTCAGTGGCACTCTCAATCTGAAGTGAATGAACAAAATAAAAACCGTCAAGGTTCACTACTGGATTTCTTAAAAGATTTTACTGAACGTTTTGATGGTTATGTTGATGAATACGAAACCTTATTAACAAGTAACCGTATTTGGAAACAGAGAACTGTTGATATCGGCTGTGTCACAGCTGATGAAGCAAAGAATCTTGGTTTTACCGGACCTATGTTACGTGGTTCAGGTGTTGCCTGGGATTTAAGAAAGATGGAACCTTATGAGGTTTACGACAAGGTTGATTTTGATATTCCCGTTGGAACAAATGGTGATTGCTACGATCGCTATCTGGTTCGCGTTGAAGAAATGCGTCAATCGAATCGTATTATCAGTCAGTGTATTGATTGGCTTCAGGTTAATCCTGGCCCAGTATTACACGAAGATCATAAAGTGACTATGCCTGAGCGTATGGACATGAAAAATGATATGGAAGGCTTGATTCATCACTTCAAACATTTTACAGAAGGTTATTGTGTACCTGAAGGTGAGGCCTATAGTGCTGTTGAACACCCGAAAGGTGAATTTGGAACATACATTGTTTCAGATGGTGCCAATAAACCCTATCGTTTAAAAATTAGAGCGCCAGGCTTTGCGCATCTAGCAGCAATTAACTTTCTTACTGAGGGTCATATGCTTGCAGATGTTGTTACAGTTATCGGTACGCTGGATATTGTTTTCGGGGAGATCGACAGATAATGACCCAGATATTGAAAGAGGCGAATAACGAATTGATTAACGCTTCATCACGTGAAGAAATTGATGTTTGGGTAGCAAAATATCCTGAAGATCAAAAACAATCAGCTGTTATGTCAGCTTTGCGTATTGTTCAAGATCAGAATGGCGGTTGGTTAACGACTGAACTCATGGATGCGGTTGCCGATTATCTGGACATGGATAAAATTCATGTGTATGAAGTGGCGACTTTTTACTCTATGTATGAACATAAACCTGTAGGTAAACACAAAATTTGTGTTTGTACGAATATTTCGTGCATGGTTTGTGGTTCAGGTGAAATTGTTGAACATCTTGAAGAAAAATTAGATATTAAATTGGGTGAAACGACTGAAGATAATCGTATTACCTTGAAAGAAGTTGAATGTCTTGGCGCTTGTTCTGGTGCACCGATGATACAAATTGGTGAGAACTATTATGAGAATCTGGACGCTGAAAAAATTGACACTATTTTAGACAGTTTGAAATAGTTAGACGATCTGAAATAAGAAACCTTTTTTAAGGTTAGAGCTTGAAGGCTAGAGCCTGACGGTTAAGTACCAATCGGAGTATTGAATGGCAAACGAAGTTTGTTTTAGAACATTACACCTTGATGAACCATGGACATTAGAGTCATATCTGAGCGTTGGTGGTTATGAATCATTGAAAAAAATTCTGACCGAGAAGATCCCTGCAGAAGATATTATTGAAGAAGTAAAAACCTCGGCTTTAAGAGGACGTGGTGGTGCTGGATTCCCAACTGGATTGAAATGGAGCTTTATGCCTCGCCAGTCAACGGGTAAAAAATATATCGTCTGTAATTCTGATGAAGGTGAACCTGGTACATGTAAAGATCGTGATATTTTACGCTATAACCCTCATCAATTAATTGAAGGCATGGCGATTGCTGCTTATTGTATTGGTGCTGATGAAGGCTATAACTATATCCGTGGAGAATTTTGGGAACCTTTCACTCGTTTTGATAATGCTTTAAAAGAAGCTCGTGAATCTGGTTATTTAGGCGAAAAACTTTTTGGTTCTGATTTTAACTTTCAATTACATGCCCACCTTGGTGGTGGTGCTTATGTTTGTGGTGAAGAAACCGCCTTGCTTGAATCTATTGAAGGTAAAAAAGGGCAACCACGTTTTAAACCGCCATTTCCTGCCAGTTTTGGACTTTATGGCAAACCAACAACCATTAATAACACTGAAACATTAGCGTCAATTCCTGTTATTGTTGAAAAGGGTGGTCAGTGGTTTTTGGAACATGGTAAACCTAATAATGGTGGAACAAAAATATTCTCTGTTTCAGGCAATGTAAATAAGCCTGGTAACTATGAAATAGACATGGGTACTCCATTTTCAGAATTACTGGAAATGTGTGGTGGTATGAAAGATGGTTATAAATTAAAAGCTGTTATTCCAGGTGGAAGCTCATCTCCAGTGATTCCTGGTGATGTGATGATGGATGTACCAATGGATTATGACGGCATCCGTGAAGCTGGTTCAATGCTGGGTTCTGGTGCAGTGATTGTTCTGGATGATAAAGTTTGCATGGTAAATGCTTTGGCTCGACTATCACATTTTTATCATGAAGAATCTTGTGGACAATGTACGCCTTGTCGAGAAGGTACTGGGTGGCTGTCACGAGTATTACACCGAATTGAACATGGCCACGGTAAACAAGAAGATATTGATGTTTTAGATAAAGTCGCTGGTGATATTATGGGGCGAACTATTTGTGCCCTGGGTGAAGCAGCTTCAATGCCTGTTAAAGGCTTTCTTAAGCATTATCGTGATGAATTTCAGTATCACATTGATCACAAGAAATGTATGGTTGGACCAGGTAGCTAACGAGTTCTTCCAAAAGAGCAGGTGCTCTTGAAGTAAACAACTAAATTTAACAAAACTCTTTCTTTTTTTCTGAACTAGAAATTAAAACTAAGAGTCAGATTTACGAGTATTTAATATGGTAACTATTGAAATAAACGGTATACAGGTCGAAGCCGAGCAGGGTCAGATGCTTATTGAAGCAGCTGATAAAGCTGGTATTACCATACCCCGTTTTTGTTATCATAAAAACCTGTCTATTGCTGCAAGTTGTCGTATGTGTCTAGTTGAAGTGGAAAAAGCACCAAAGCCTATTCCTGCTTGTGCAACTCCTGTCACCGATGGCATGGTTGTTAATACAAAGTCGACCAAAGCTCTGGCGGCACAAAAGTCGGTCATGGAGTTTTTACTGATTAACCACCCTCTGGATTGCCCAATTTGTGATCAAGGCGGTGAGTGTGAGTTACAAGATTTTTCAGTGGGCTATGGTAGTGATAATTCTCGATATGCTGAAATAAAGCGCGTTGTTCAAGATAAAGATATTGGTCCGCTGATAGCGACAGAATTTACTCGCTGTATACACTGTACTCGTTGTGTTCGTTTTGGCCAGGAAATTGCTGGTATGCGTGAACTTGGTGCCACGGGACGTGGTGACTGGATGGAGATTGGCACTTACGTTGAGAAAAGTGTCGATTCAGAACTTTCAGGCAATATTATTGATCTTTGCCCTGTTGGTTCATTGACCTCAAAAGTCTCTCGTTTTACTTATCGTGTTTGGGAGTTAGCGAGTAATGATAGCATCGGTACTCATGATTGTGTTGGCTCAAGCTGTAATGTCCAGACAAAGAATGGTGAGATTAAACGAGTTATCGGTCGTGAAAACGTAAATATTAATGATCAATGGATATCAGACAGAGATCGATACAGTTTTGAAGGCTTAAATAGTCAAGAACGTCTTGGTAAGCCTCTTATCAAGAAAGACGGTGAATGGACGGAAGCCAGTTGGGATGATGCATTACAATTTGCTGTTGATGGTCTGAAAAACATCGATGATAAAAATCAAATCGGTACCGTATGTTCACCTTCAGTCAGTACGGAAGAAATGTATCTTCTGCAAAAGGTGATGCGTGGTGTTGGTAGCAATAACATTGATCATCGTCTACGTCAGATCGATTTTAGCGGACAAGATTCAGACCCTCTGTTCCCGGGACTTGGAATGAAAGTTTCGGATGTTTCAAATCAACAGGCTGCTTTGTTGATTGGCTCAAATGTTCGAAAAGAACAGCCAATACTGGGACATCAGTTAAGACAGGCCAATTTAAAAGGCGCTAAAATCTCATTTGTGAATTCAGTACGTTATGACTTGATCTTTGATGCCGCTCAAGAGTTTATTATTGCTCCTTCTCAAATGTTTAAGGAACTTAAAGTGCTTGCAAAAGCAGCGCTTGAAAAATCAGGTACAGATGCACCAGAAGGTCTTAATGCACTAGTTTCTTCAGTTAAAATAACGGATGAGCATAAAGCATGCATTGAACAATTAAATGATGCAGAAAACTCGATTGTTATATTGGGTACAATCGCTCAGTCTATGCCAAATTATAGTGCTATTCGTATGTTGGCAGCTTTTATTGCACAGGCAACTAATTCGACTTTAAGTTACCTGACTCCTGGTGCAAATACCAGTGGTGCTTATCTTTCAGGCCTATTACCACATTTTGTTAAAGATGCTCCAGGTCTTAATACACAAGCAATGTTTGCTGATGGCCTTAAAGGTTATATTCTTTACGGAATTGAAGCTGACTATGATTTAGAAAAACCTGCTCAGGCTAAAAATGCACTGCTAAACGCAGACTTTGTTATCTCTATGACTTCTTATGTGACTGATGAAATGAAAGAGCACTCTGATGTTCTTCTACCGATTTCGACAGTGACTGAAGCCTCAGGTTCATTGATTAATGTTGATGGTACTTTGCAGAGCTTTTCAGCTGTCAGCAAAGCTAATGGTCAATCCAAACCGGGTTGGAAAGTATTACGAGTGATGGGCAATTTATTTAATATCGATGGTTTTGATTATCAAAGTTCAGAAGATGTGATTAATGAATTAATTGCCAACTATGATTTAAAAGATAATCGTATTGAAAGCACTAAAGAAATGAATCAAGTTGAATGGGCCTGTCCTGAGAATATTAGTTCTCAGTCTTCTGGTTCAAAGGGAAGTGATATCCAAAGAATTGCTGAGTTAGCCATTCATCGTGTCGATGCAGTGACTCGTAGAGCCATTGCCCTACAAGAATCTCAAGATGGTCAGGTGGCGTTTGCAAAAATAAATTCTGCACTCGCTAAAAAACTTAAACTGGAAGACGAACAAATAGCAACTGCAAAGCAAGGTGATAATACAGCAGATATTACTGTTCGTATCGATGATAGAGTTTCAGATAATTGTGTTTATCTTCCTGCGGGTATCGCTGCAGCGTCACTATTAGGTGGCGGTTTTGATTCTATTGAGCTTATCGCTACAAATGTTGCCAAATAGGCGGAGAAAATTTTGTTAGACCTTATTTTATCCATTTACGAAATACCAGTTATCAATATACTTCTTAAGATCATAGTGATCTTGGTACCGTTATTATTAACTGTTGCTTATTTTACCTATGCTGAACGTAAAGTTATCGGCTATATGCAGGTGCGTATTGGTCCAAACCGAGTGGGGCCAAGAGGTTGGTTGCAACCGATTGCCGATGCAATGAAATTGATGTTCAAGGAAATTATTTTTCCTTCAGGCGCTAATAAAGTACTTTTCGTTATTGCACCAACGCTAGCCATTTCAACCGCATTGGCAGCCTGGGCTGTTGTACCTTTTGGTACAGAAATGGTACTTGCTGATATTAATGTCGCATTACTTTATATTTTGGCAATGACATCCATCGGTGTCTATGGTGTGATTTTGGCTGGTTGGTCATCCAATTCAAAATACGCAATTATGAGTACA